>JALOSP010000052.1 GCA_025458365.1 Hyphomonadaceae bacterium | reverse complement strand
GGCGGCTTTGCCGTTCTTGGCGCGGTGTTCCAGGGCCTGATCACGCTGTCGCCGGCTTTTGCCATCCTGCTGCCAGTCGCTGTCATTCTTGTTCTGGTCCTTGCCCTCGGACGGCTGGGGCTGTGGGGGGTGGTCACCATTGCCAACCGGCGATCATCGATCCGGGAGACTTGGACGATCAGCCGGAAGGGCTTCTGGGGCCTGATTGGTGCCTATCTGCTGTGGGGCGTGATCGCCTTTGTCGGGTTCACGATCATCGGCGCAATCGCACAGATGCTGGCTGCGGGCCTTGGTGTACGGACTGCGGCCGGCGTTGCGGCCAGTTTTGGCGAAGCCTTGCAACCGGGCTGGCTGCTGTACAACTTCATCAGCGGGTTCGCTGGCGGTGTTGCCAGTCTCGGCTTCGTCTGTGTCGGTGCCTTCACCTGGCACGGGATGGGCAGCGGCCGCAGCCTCGACAGGACGGTCTGACGGTCCGTGCGATCAGCGCTCGGCCCGGCGGGCAGGGGATGTCCACCAGGCGATGGCAGTGAGACCAGCGGCAAATACAGCAGGCACGAGCGCGGCGAACCACGCCTGCATGAACAGGCAAGATCCTGTCAGACCCCAGCCGATGCCGGACAGCATCGCGTAGCCGATTGACAGGATTGACCGGTCACCAGCCCGCATCATCCGGTCACGCCGTGACGGTTTTGGCCGCCAGAGTTCGATAAGCACCACACATACCGCATTGAGCGATGCAGTGACCAGAACAACCTGGGCCGCCCACAGTCCGCTGCCCCAGAGGGTCCAGGCCGACAGGCCGACAATCACGATCATGGCACACGCAATCGCAGTCAACGCCTTGGCCAGAACCATTGTCGAACGGGCGACCGGGGCGGCGTCCAGCAGGTCTTGTGCCTGTTCTGTCGAGGCGGTCACCCAGGACAGGCTGGCTGCGATCTGACCGGAAAACAACACCATCATGGTCACGACAGCCATCATCACGACGGGTTGCACGGCTGCCAGCCCGCCCATGCCCTGGATCACGATGATGATCGGAACCAGCGCGAAGCCCTGCATGCCCAATTGCGTGATCAGCCAAGGGTCTCGGACGATCGACCGCCACTCCTTGCGCATCGCTGCCCCGAGCAGGTCGCTCGCCCCGAACCGGACAGGCTTTGTGCTGGAGCCCTTGCGCACAACCGGGCCGGCCGTGGCGGCATGCATGGCAAAAGTCTGCCCCAGCAGACGGGTGATCACGGCAAACACCAGTGCTCCACCCAGAAACAGGCTGACCGCCTGAGCCGGACGGCCCAGCATGGCTTCTGCAAACCAGCCCATCAGCGGCCAGACATCGATCCACGAGCCGACACTGGCCTGCAAGGCAGTGCGCATGCTGGCGCCCTCCTGGCCTGCCGCCTGGGCGTTGAACCAGATGATCGGACCGGCCGTGACCGAAATCGCCAGGACTTGCGCTGCAAGGCGTGCGCGCGAAGCCCCCAGCATCGCATGCAGCGGCACCACGACTACCTGACCGAGACCCGCACAGGCCAATGCCACACCGACAACCGACACCAGCGAGAGCGCATAGGTCGGCGACACCAGGATCGCTGGCAATAGAAGCGTGCAGCAGGCAATGATCAGGGGAAAAATGCTGGCCGCAGCCGTCGCGCCCAGAAGCCGGGCCGCCGCAGTCCGTTCAGGCCGCTGTGGCGCACTCAGCAGCAGATCAAGATCGCTGCGCTCGCCAATCGATTGCGCGGTATTGACCAGGCCACTGGAGAACAGCAGCAGGGCAATGAAAGCTCCCATCGACCCGCCTGTCACCAGTTCGGTCCGCAGGCTTGTTGCGGGATTGCCGAGCAGTCGGGCAACCTGCCAGCTGGCTGCCAGCATGACACCGACCAGAACAATGGCCAGCCCGAGCATGACCCCGATGCGCGCAGGTGTGAGATCGCCCGCCCGGCGTCGCATGGTCAGCCGTGTATAGTGCAGGCTCAACCAGGCCAGCGACCCCGGCGGCAAGAGCGGTTTGCGCAACAGGTGTTTCGGGGCCGGGGCATCAGCACGTTTCATGACCATGGCGTGCCACAAAAGTCTTGATCAGGAATGAGCAGGCGCCACATCCTGGTCTGGTTCTGCTGGCTGGTCACCAGCGGTCCCCGTGGCGATCTCGAAATAACTGACCGAGACCGCTACCAGCGCAATCGACACAATGATCATGATGACCTGTTCTGCAACTCCGGCCACCGCTGATGGACCCAGAGCCAGGAGGTGGCCGGCAAGCAGCTCGATCGCCTGAAGCACGCCGACCGATACAAGCGCGGCACCAAAATGCCGTGCGATCATCTCGCGGGACGACCAGCCCGCTTCTGGGGCCAGGACGGCTTTGGGCAGAACCAGCAACAGCCAGGCCGAAGCGGCGCACATCAAGACGAAAACCAGCAGGCTCTGGCTGACAGCCGCCAGCGCTGCCCACGCATTGGCGCTGCCCAACCGGTCAGCCGGCGTCGGTGGACCGGTGAAGACTGACACGATGGAACCCGCCACCGAGATGACAATCATTGAAACGATCAAAGTTGCGGCCCAAAAAACGCCCACCAGCAACATTGCGACAGCGGTTCTGACAAGCATGGCCCCCGTCATGCCCGCCTGCGCCAGCGACACGCCTTGCCAGCGACCCGACCGGTGCAGCACGACACAGACTGCAACCCAAAGCGACAGGCCTGCTGCCACCAGCACACTCAGGATCCGAAGTGGCAGCGTGAGGACTTCCGGCGAGAGGCCACCGCCCACAGCGGCCCAGATGGCGGTGCCTTGGAGCCCGGCCAAAACGCCGGGCAAGACATCGGTTTCGAAAGTCGAGATGATGACCGCAACCAGCACAACCGGCAGCAGCACCGCCACAGGGCGCAAGACCAAGATCCTCGCGACCTCAAGCAGCGACCGTGCTGCGATCATGACAGCGGTGACCAGGGAGACGGAAACCAATCCATCCACACCGACGAGCACCTTGCGTTCACCCAGCATCACGAGCCCTCCGACCGGCGCCACCACCACCCGAGGGTGGTCTTGCAACTTCAAGAGTTGCTCATATGCGCGAGGCGCGGTCAAGGTCCTGAGGCTGGACGGGACAGTTGGTGAGCCAGGTGACGGCGGTCACACCGTCATGCGGTTGTCGATCAGGTCGATGAAGATTTCTTCCAGTGTGCTGGCCGGCTTGCCATGGGCCTCGCGCAGGTCGGCCATCGTGCCTTCGGCACGGACCCTGCCCTTGTCCACGATGGCAATCCGTTCGGCCAGACGCTCCGCGATTTCCATGACATGGGTGGTCAGCACCACGGTCGCGCCGCCATCGACCCGGGCCAGCAGCAAGTCCTTCACCTGTCGGGTGATCGCCGCATCGAGGCCGGAGAACGGCTCATCCATCAACAGGATCGTGGGATTGTGCAGCAGCGCACCTGCGAGCGCCGTCTTCTGGCGCATCCCGCGCGAGAAGCCTTCGCACCGGTCATGCCGCACAGACCAGAGGTCCAGGGTTTCCAGCAAAGCCACCGCATCGGCTTCGGCCCTCGCCCGGTCCAGCTGCCAGAGCCCCGCGATGAACTCCAGATATTCGACCGGCGACAGCTTGTCATAGATCAATGGCTCGTCCGGCAGCCAGGCGATGGTGCGTCTTGCCGCAATCGGATCATCGGCAATGCTGGTGCCATGAATCTTGACGACACCGGTATCGGGCAACAGCAGGCCTGCAATCAGGCGCATGGTGGTGGTCTTGCCTGCGCCATTGGCGCCCAGAAGTGCCTGGAACCGGCCCTTGGGCAGAGTCAGGCTGATGCCGTCCACGGCACGGTTGTCGCCGAATGTCTTGGTCAGATCGATGAGTTCAAGGGCGGGTTGAGACATGGAATGGCCTGATAACATGAGCGTCAAGGCTGAACAGTGAGTGACACAGGTTAAGCTGAGACTACATGCACAACCGACTGTCAGGCCGCGCGCACCTCATCTGACAGCATACTGGCCACCGAGTTCATGGCCTCGCTGATCCCGCGGATCAGCTGGTCGGCCGTAACCGGTTTTGCGATATGGCCATCACACCCTGCGTCACGAGCGGCATCAAGATGTTGCTGCATCGCGTTGGCAGACAGCATCGCGACAGGCGTCCGGGGCTGGCCATGGTCGGCTTCCCACTGGCGGATCAGACGCGTGGCCTGCAACCCGTCCATCTCCGGCATGGCCATGTCCATCAGCACCAGATCGTAGCGCGCTTGCGAGAAGTGGGCCACGGCTTCCAACCCATTGGCGGCCAGAATGACCTCAGCGCCCAGAGGTTCCAGCATCATGCTGACCACACGCTGGTTCACCGGATGGTCCTCGGCCAGCAAGACCCGCAAAGGTTGGCGTTCGTCCCCGGCGGGGCCCATTGAGCCGAGCGGGGCTTCAGGGGTTTTCGTGTGTGGCTCACATTGCCCTGCAATTGGCTCGAGCGACAGTAACGCCTCGAACCTGCTTCCTGCGCCGGGTGTTGCGGTCGCACTGATTTTTCCACCCATCAACTCGCACAAGGCCTTGCAGATCGACAGACCAAGGCCGGTGCCGCCGTAGAGGCGGGTAGTGGAGCCATCGGCCTGTTCGAACCGCTCGAACAGCCGCCTGCCCGTAGCTTCGTCGAAGCCGATCCCGGTGTCGGTGACTGCCAGACTGACCATCCCGGCAGGTCCCGGGCCGATCTCGACGCGCACCGAGCCCGCAGCTGTGAACTTGATCGCATTGGAGACCAGATTGGACACGATCTGGCGGATCCGCACCGCATCTGCCTTGTACCGCAAGCCATGCGGCAAGCTGTCGTGCACCGACAGGGAAAGGCCCTTGGCCTCCGCCTTGGCCCGGTGCAACTCGCTGGCGCTGCGCACCACGGAAGCCACGTCCACGGCGCCCTGCTCCAGACTGAGACCGCCGGCATCGATCTTGGACATGTCGAGCAGATCATCGAGCAGCCGTTGCAGGCTGGAGCCTGAAAGCGCGACAAGGTCCACCATCTCCTTCTGGCGCGGTTCCAGTGGCGTGCGCTTCATGGCGTCGGCGATCCCGATGATCCCATTGAGCGGGGTCCGGATCTCGTGGCTCATGTTGGCGAGGAAGGTCATCTTGGCTTTGGACGCCTCGTCCGCCGCGATCAGGGCTTCGGTCAGGGCCTTCTGGTGCTCGCGGTGGGCGGTGATGTCCTGATAGGCGCCGAGAAGCCGGACAATCTGGCCATCCACCATGACCGGTTTGCCGCTGACCCGCACCCACCGGTCACCCGGACCGCTGCCAAACGGCAGCTCGAGGTCGAACCAGCGACCATCAGACAAGGTGGCATCGATGGCGTCGCACAGCACATGGCGTGCTTCGCCTTCGAAATAGTCGAGGGCCGTTGTCAGGGTCGGTTCGTGGCTGTCATCGACACCATGCAGCTGGCGGGCCTTGCTGCTCCAGACGAGGGTGTTGGCGGCGATGTCGAAATACCAGGTTGCAATGCCTGTCAGATTGGCGACCT
Source organism: Hyphomonadaceae bacterium (assembly GCA_025458365.1). GTDB lineage: Bacteria > Pseudomonadota > Alphaproteobacteria > Caulobacterales > Aquidulcibacteraceae > JALOSP01. Next base: position 2,003 of record JALOSP010000052.1, on the reverse strand, counting down.
TCTCCAGCATCGATTGCTCGAACTGCAGCGTCTCGCCAAGACGGTGCACGCGGGCACTCAGCTGGCGGACCTCCAGCATCGCCTTGCGCTGGCGCAACAACGCCGACACCAGATTGGCCAGCATCTGGACTTGATCGACCTCTGCCTGCGTCCATTGATGGGGCTGGCGGTCGATGGCGCACAATGTTCCGATCAGTTCGCCGCCGGGCGCCTTGATCGGGACGCCAAGATAGCTCTTCACATGGGGGTCGCCCACCACCAGCGGATTGTCTGCAAACCGGACATCAGAGAGGGAATCACACACCACCAGCGGCTCGTCTGCAAGGATCGCATGGGCACAGAACGCAACATCCCGGCCGGTCTCGTCGGCTTCGAGGCCGACCTTCGCCTTGAACCACTGCCGGTTCTGGTCGATCAGAGACACAAGCGCGATGGGCGCGCCCGTCGCCTGCGCGACACAGGCAACCAGCCCATCCAGCGCTGCCTCAGGCTCCGTGTCGAGAATGCCAAGGTCCAACAGGGCTGCAAGCCGCCGGGCTTCATTGGTAGGCAGTGGCGCGACGATCACACATAATCTCCTGTCGTGACGCGACACAGTGCAGCAAACATCCTCAACGAGGGGTTACCGGCTGTGCACATCAGATTGACCACAACCTGTGATTGTTGTTTGAGTTGGTGTTGGTGGCAATCAGGTCGATTGCGTTTATCGCAGGCTCCGGTAGGACAGATGCAGCACAGTCGCTGAAGAAAGACTGTCTGCATGCTCAACACAGGGAAGGAAAACCACCATGCGCGACGCTGTCATCGTATCAACAGCCCGGACCGGTCTTGCCAAGTCGATGCGCGGCGGCTTCAACATGACCCATGGTGCCGCGATGGCCGGTCATGCCATCCAGCACGCGATTGCGCGCGCAGGGATCGATGCCGGTGAAATCGAGGACGTGTTCATCGGTGCAGGCCAGCCCGAAGGCGCCACCGGTCACAATGTGGCACGCAATGCGGCCATGTGGGCGGGTTGCCCGGTCACCACCAGCGGCACCACAGTCAACCGGTTCTGCTCGTCTGGTCTGCAGACCATCGCCATGGCCAGCCAGTATGTCATGACCGAAGGAGCGCCGGTGGCCATCGGCGGCGGGGTCGAGAGCATTTCGCTGGTCCAGATGGGCGGGATGAACCTGAAGAATTTTCAGGAAGAAAAGCTGATGGCGACCATGCCGCAGCTGTGGATGCCGATGATCGAAACCGCCGATCTGGTGGCCGGGCGCTATGGCGTCAGCCGCGATGCGCAGGACGAATACGCCCTTCGCAGCCAGCAGCGCATGGCCGCGGCACAGGCCGCCGGGCTGTTTGCTGACGAAATCGTGCCGATGGCCACCAAAATGGGCAAGACCGACAAGGCAACCGGCGAAACATCGATAGTCGAGGTCGTTGTGGACCGTGATGAATGCAACCGTCCTGACACGACATTGGAAGGGCTGGCAGGGCTGAACCCGGTGCGGGGGCCAGGCAATTTCGTCACCGCAGGCAATGCCAGCCAACTGTCGGATGGCGCGGCGGCTGTCGTCGTGATGGATGGCAAGGTCGCCGAACAACGCGGGATCGAGCCGTTGGGCCGGTTCGCCGGGTTTGCGGTGGCAGGCTGCGCGCCGGAAGAGATGGGCATCGGGCCGGTATTTGCCGTGCCGCGCCTGCTGGAGCGTCATGGCCTCACAGTTGACGACATCGACCTGTGGGAACTGAACGAGGCGTTTGCCAGCCAGTGCCTCTACTGCCGCGACACGCTGGGGATCGACCCCGAGAAGTACAATGTCAACGGCGGCTCAATTGCTATCGGTCATCCCTACGGCATGACGGGCGCCCGCTTGACCGGCCACATCCTCCTGGAAGGCCGCCGCCGCAAGGCCGCAGGGCAGAACGTGAAGTGGGGCGTGGTCACCATGTGTGTTGGCGGCGGCATGGGCGCAGCCGGCCTGTTCGAGGTCTACTGAGATGAAGAAGAGCCT
>JALOSP010000420.1 GCA_025458365.1 Hyphomonadaceae bacterium | reverse complement strand
GAGGGCGAGACCCATGAACAACCGTTTCGATATCTCGAAGGCGCCCCCGCTCCGGGCAGAACCCCGCAACACGTCCGCGCCCGCATCAGCGCATGTGCAGTCCGTGCCCGCCACACCGGGTGGCCTGATCCGCTCCACGCTCATCGCGGCCGGGGCAGCCGGGGCGATCCTTGTCCTGTTCTGGCTTCCGGCTGAATACGGGATCGACCCGACTGGCGTCGGGGCCCTGACCGGCCTGACGGAAATGGGGGAGATCAAGCAGCAGCTTGCCGCTGAAGCCGAGGCCGACGCCCAAGCTGCAGCAGCGGCGGCTGTCGCTCCAACGGCACCCACCCCCGTCGCCGTACCTGCCGAGATCGTCCAGCGTCTGGACAGGATCGACGCGCAGCTTGCCGCCTTGGCGGCCGTGATCGGTGCGCCACCCGCCGCTGTCGCGCCCGCGGCGTCGGACCCGGTGGACGCACCCGCCGCGGCAGCCGCCCCTGTGGCAGATCCTGCCACTGCCGCCGCAGATCCCGTCGAAGCAGCCGTTGTCGAAGCCGCAGCCCCGGAATGGCGCGACGAGGTCAGCTACACATTGAACCCCGGCGAAGGCGTCGAGGTGAAGCTGGTGATGGAAGTAGTCGGACCAGGAGACGAGCTATGAACAGGGCCGCGCTGTCCCGGAAGCCTCGGGCGATCTCACCGCTGCATTCACTGGTAACCACGGCTGGTTCTGGCGCAACCGCAGCGAGGCACCCGTCACGGTGACGCTGCGGACCGGTGGTGAGTACAGCGAGTTGCGTGCTCCTTAAGTAACGAGGGTTCGCACAAGTGCAAGTGGCACCTCCGGACATGAACCGGGGGTGCCGATGCGCCGCACGGGGCGCAATCCGTAGCTCCTTGTCAGAACACCAGCACCTTTTCTGCCGCGACGGTTGCCTCGGCCAACGCATCCATGGTCGACCTCTCGGCTCCGGCCAGCAGGTGCGCCGCTTCCAGTCCCCGCGCGTCCATGCAGGTGCCGCACATCAGTACCTTACCAGCCGCCGCGATCAACCGGCTCAGCATCCGCTCGATGTTGTAAAACCCCTCGGGCGTCTTTTGCCCGGCCTTGGCGCAGGCTACTGCGTCCGCCATCAGGAACACCGTCACAGCTTGCCCTGCCTTGGCCAGGGTATTGGCCAGCCGCAAGCCGTTGTAGCTGCGTTCCGTGCCATAGGGCGGATCGTTCAGGATCATCAGGATCATGTCGGCTCCTTCGCGGGGTTGAGGCGGGGGTGGGTTTCCTCGGAAAGCCAGAACAGAAGGCCGCCCGAGACGAACATGGAGAGTGCGACGAACCAGAAGGCAGCCTCGGCCGCACCGGTCAGGCTTGCCGCAAGGCCAAGGCCAAGCGCGCCGATTGCGTAGCCGAGATCGCGCCAGAAGCGGTAGATGCCGATGGCCGATCCGCGCCAGGCGGGGGGCGTGATGTCTGCGACTGCCGCCGAAAGGTTCGGATAGAGGAGCGCCATGCCGAACCCCGCGACGCCTGCCGAGACCGACCACCAGAGCGCGCCTGACCCCATGACCACCATCGCCACCCCCGCGCCGCAGATCCACATGCCCAGAACGTTCGGCCAGAACCGGCCCACATGATCCGAGAGCCGCCCGGTGAAAAGCTGCGATCCGCCCCAGACGAAACCATAGGTGCCAACGATCCAGCCGACCTGCGCGAGGCTTGCGCCCTTGCTAACCAGAAAGACCGGGAACAGCGCCCAGACCAGCGCATCGACGAACTTTTCGACCAGCCCCGCTTGGCTGATTGCAAAGAGCCGCCGGTCGCGCCAGCTCATCAGGGCAAAGACCTCGCCCGTCGTTGGATGCTTGGAGACGCCCTTCGGGTAGCGTGGCAGATATTTCGGGGGAGCAGCCTTGTGCGCTGCGGTCTCTGCCTTGGCCCAGGGCAGTGTGTCCTTGACCCAGACCACGGTGAGCAGCAGCGCCAGCAGGACCACGGCCATGCCGAAGACGAGAAGCCCCGTCCGCGCTCCAAGCCACTCGGCAGCATAGGCGGTCAGGATGCCGGCGAGCGCGACGCCCACATACCCCGAGAACTCGTTGAGCCCCATGGTCAGCCCGCGTTCCTCGGCGCGTGTGATGTCCAGTTTAGCGGTCTGGGTCATTGACCAGCAAAGGCCCTGATTGACGCCCAGAAGCACGGTCGCCGCGACGATCCAGCTCCAGTCGGGCGCGGCCCAGATCATGACCGGGATCGGCAAGGCCGCGATCCATCCGATGGCCAGCACGCGCTTGCGGCCGATCCGTTCGGACCAGCGCCCGGCCACGAAGTTCATCACGGCCTTCACGGCACCAAAGGCCACGACGAAGGAGGCGAGCAGCATGAAAGATCCGCGCGCAAGCCCGAACTCGCTCTCGGCCAGCGCGGGGATCACGGTCCGTGTCATGCCGATCGCGAAGCCCACCAGCAGCACCTGGATCAGCTGGTGCGCCACCTGGCCCTGGTTCTCGCGAATGCCGCGTTGGAGGCTGACG
>JALOSP010000419.1 GCA_025458365.1 Hyphomonadaceae bacterium | reverse complement strand
GAAACACATTCATCGTGTCGTCCGTGCTGGCCATTCTGATGATCGTCTGGGCAATCAGCGGGGCGGGGATGAGCCATCTGAGCGGCATCAGCATCGTCACCTTCCTGCACGTGTTCTTCGGCATCCTGTGGATCGGGATGCTGTACTATTTCAACTTCGTGCAGATCCGCACCATGCCGAAAATCCCGGACGAACTGAAGCCGGCGGTTGGCAAGTTCATAGCGCCCGAGGCTCTGTTCTGGTTTCGCTGGGGCGCAGTGGGAACGCTTGTCACCGGCCTGATCGTTGCAGCCGGCAATGGCTATATCGTCGATGCGCTGGCGCTGGGCGCCACCACCGGCTTTTCAGTGCCGAAGAACATTTTCATTGGCGTTGGCATGTGGCTGGCCATCATCATGTTCCTGAACGTGTGGCTGGTGATCTGGCCAAACCAGAAGATCGCGCTTGGTCTGGTGGAGGCCCCGGCCGAAGCCAAGCCGAAGGCCGCCCGCACCGCCATGCTGTTTTCGCGCACCAATACGCTGCTGTCGCTGCCGATGCTGGTTTCAATGTCAGGCGCCAGCGGATTTTATTGATCGAGTGGAACGCGGAGCGCGCGCTTCCCGCGCGCATATGCGCGGTGCAACCGCGCGCTCCAGTGGAGGTGAGCCATGACCACCCTCACCTCCGCCATGATTGACGATGCGGCCAGGCTCGACCCTGACCGCACGCTCGCCACCAGTTTTGCAAGGCACGAGGCGCGCTACGGTCTGATCAGCCTGATCCTGTTCAACCACGAAATCGCCCGGGTTGCCGATCTGGTCAGCGAGCCGGGCATCGGCTTGATCCGGCTGCACTGGTGGCGCGAAGTGGTCGATCAGATCGCAACAGGCGCCCCGGTCAAACGCCACCCGGTGGCCGAGGCGCTGGCCGGGACAGTGCGCCAACACGGCCTGCCGATCCGCCTGCTGGATGGCATGATCAACGCCCGCGAGCGCGATCTCGACGCCCTGCCCTTTGCCTCAGACACCGCTCTGGGCGCCTGGCTGGACGGTGCCTTCGGCCATCTGATCCGGCTGTCGTTTCTGGTGTGTGGAGCAGGCACATTGACCAGCGCCCATGAGGCTGCGGCCGGCCACGCCGCGGCGATGATCGGGCGCACGGTGCTGCTTGCGTCATTGGGTGCGTGGCGCAGTCGCAACGCCTGCTGGCTGCCGATGGACCAGCACCAAGCCGCCGGTGCGCGGCTGGTGGATGGCGCGCCAGTGTGGCCAGATGGCAATGACCCGCGCCTGCGCGCCGCTTTGCAAAGCCAGACCACCTTGATCGCAACCCACCGAAAAGCCGCCAACCGGGCACTCACCAGCATCGATGCGGACCACACACCGGCCTTGATCCACGCCACCCTCGCGCCAGGACTGGCGCGGAAGGTCGCGCGTGCTGGCGATCCGTTCGTCACACCAGATCCCGCCCCGCTGCTGGCACGGCAGTTGAAACTGGTGACGGCCACGGCGCTGAAGCGCGTGTAGCAAGAGAAAGAGGGGATTCCCCTTTTCCCCGGCATGGACTATGGCTGGACCCCATGACCACGATTGCCCTTGTCGATGACGACGAAAACATCCGCGCCTCTCTGGAAATCCTGTTCCAGTCAGAGGGCTATGACACACGCTCCTATCCCGATGGGGCCACCGCGCTGGCGGCTTTGAGCGCCTCGCCGCCGGATCTGGCGATTTTCGATAGGGCGCGCCGGGCCGTGCCGGGCGATCCGCCGATCGTGCCGGGCAGCGAAGAGGGTGACCGCAAGGTCGTCACCCGTGGCAATCTGACCCTCGACCCCAACCGGCATCTGTGCGCCTGGCATGGCAAGCCGGTGCGCCTGACCGTGACCGAGTTCCTGCTGCTGCAGGCGCTGGCCCAGCGCCCTGGCTATGTGAAGACCCGCAACCAATTGATGGATGCCGCCTATGATGACAGTGTCTATGTCGATGACCGCACGATCGACAGCCATGTGAAGCGGATCCGCAAGAAGTTCCGCGAGGTCTCCGACGATTTCGACATGATCGAGACGCTCTACGGCGCCGGCTACCGCTACAAGGAAGTCTGACCGTTTGGCCCGCGACGGCCGCGCAGCACCGGCGAAAGCGGCCAGCGGGGCGCCACGCAAGCGCACCACGCGGCGCCAGCAACGATCCCGCTGGGGCATTGCCGGTCTGATATTCATTGCCAATTTCGCTGGCGTGCTGGTGCTGATCCTCGGCACGCTGCTGTTCAACGAATTGCGCACCGGGCTGACCCAATCCCGTGTGGACACGCTGCGCATCCAGGCGCTGACGGTGGCGTCCGTCCTTGCCGAGGCCGCTGTGCCCGAAGATGTGGAACCGCGTCTGGACGAAGCGCGTGCACGGGCGATCCTGCGCCGCCTTTTTCGTGAACCCGGCGGGCGGTTGCGGTTGTTCGACCTGGAGCGGCGGCTGCTGGCCGACAGCGCGATCCTGTATGCCGAAGTCAACGTGAAACCATTGCCTCCGCTGGGATTGAGCCCGCCCGATCTGGCTGCCGCAGCGGGCGAAGCGGTGACCTCGGCCCGTGTCATGATCCAGGGGGCGTTCGGCGATCCACAAGAAGCGCTGGCCAGTGAAGTGGGCGGCGCGCTGCAGGGTATCGTCACTGCGCGCGAACGGTTTGACGAAAACGGCGAGCGGGTGGTCTCGGTGTCCGTGCCAATTCAGCGGGTGCGACGCGTTGTTGGTGTGCTGACGCTCGAGAGCTCTGATGTGAATACCGTGATCGAACGCGAACGCCGTGCGCTCTATCCCTTCATCGCAGCGGCGATCATGGTTGCCGCGGTCTCGGCCTCGTTGCTCGCCTGGGCCGTGGCCCGTCCCTTGCGCCAGCTGGCCACTGCAGCTGATCGGGTGGAAAGCGGCGCCACGCAGGCGTTTGAGGATCGCGGCCTGTCGACCCGACATGACGAACTGGGCGAGCTGGCATTGGCCCTGTCGCGCATGACCTCGACCCTGCAGGAGCGGATCGACGCCAATGAGCGCTTCGCCGCCGATGTGGCCCATGAAATCAAGAACCCGCTGGCCGCGATCCGAAATGCCGCCGAATTGCTGCCGCGCGCCCAGGGTGAGAATCGGGCCAAGCTGGAGAGAATCATTCTCGGCGACGCAAGCCGCGTGGACAGGCTGATCACGGACATTTCCAATGCATCCCGGCTGGATGCCGAACTCGCCCGGTCCAGCCGGGAGCGTATCGATATCGCAGCCATGGTCCAGCAACTGGCCGACACCTATTCCTCCATCGGACACAGCCGCGAGGTGAGTGTGAAGGCCGACCTGGACGCTGCGGGCATGGGTCTCGACAATGGCAGCGAAGTGCTGGGCGGCGAAGAGGCAATTGGGCGAGTGCTGACCAATCTGCTCGACAAT
>JALOSP010000051.1 GCA_025458365.1 Hyphomonadaceae bacterium | reverse complement strand
TGGCTGATCCGCCCTTCCCAGCTCGCCTCGCCGCTGCGCCGCCAGATCATGTCGCAAGAACTGCCCGGCATTGCCTCGAACCCCGCCGTCAAGTCGCCCGGGGTCAGTGCATGCAGGGCGTCACCCTTGTCCCACGCGTCAACAAACCGGGCTGGATCGACAAAGGCAAAGCTGCGCCCGGTGATCGTACCGTCAGGGTTTTCGCTGAGCAGGGTTACGCGCTGGCGATAGACCGTCCGCTGCGGTCCCGAATTGATCTGGGTATAGAGTGCCGCGCCAGGCAGATTGGGGGCGCTGAAATAGAATGAACGGACATGGAAGTCGTTGGTTTCGCCAGGCGCCGGCGTGAACTGGCAGCGGGCCGACCACGAGTGACAGCGGCTGGACGGCCGGCTGTGACGGCATGGCGGCTGCGGGGGCCCCGCCTGACCCATCGCGGCCGGAGGTGGTGCAACCGGACAGGACAGACAGCCCACAGATCAAGGCGGGAAGCACGCGGGAAAGGATATGACATTTCATGAGCGCAGCCTACGACCAAACCGCTGAATGTCCAGCCACGGTCGGGGGTCTTTTCCGGGCGGGCAAGCTGGCGTAACGAAACGCCATGACGATTGCCCTGCCACTGACCTTGCACACCTTTGCCCATTCATCGGCCAGCTGGCGCGTGCGGATCGGGTTGCACCTGAAGGGCCTGGCGTGGACCACCACACCAGTTTCGCTGCTGGATGGCAGCCACAAGAGCGCAGCCTATTCGGATTTGAACCCCAACCAGCGCGTGCCCGCCCTCGTGCTTGGCGATGGCACGGTATTGACCCAGTCAATGGCGATCCTGGCCTTTCTGGACGAGATGCTGCCAGCCCCTGCCCTGTTGCCAGCCGATCCGGTGGAGCGCGCCCGCTGCCGCGCTTTTGCCAGCGTGATCACCGAGGACATTTTCCCGGTGCAGAATCTTGGCGTGCGCCAGAAGCTGGGCGCCGAATTTGGTGCCGACACGGACCGGCAGGCGCAGTGGTGTGCCGACTGGATCGTGCGCGGCTTTGCCGGGCTGGAGCGTGAAACCGCCCGTCGCGACTGGGCATCAGGCCGCTTCCTGTTTGGTGAAAGCCCCACGCTGGCAGACATCTGTCTGGTGCCACAGATGCGGAATGCAGTACGCTATCAGGTCGATCTGACACCGTTCCCGCTGCTGGTGGCCGCCCGTGACCACGCGATGGAGCATCCGGCCTTTGCAGAGACCGCACCGGAAACGCAGCCTGCGTGAAGCCTTGGCTGGTCAGACCGGCTGGTCACCTGTGGCGCCCTGCCCCGCCTGTGTGATAGAGGCGGCTCAGACCAGATCTTTCCTGACAAGGAGCGCCAGAATGGCTGACCTGTTTGACAATCCGCTTGGCACCGACGGCTTTGAGTTCGTCGAATTCACCGCCCCAGACGACAGTGTGTTGGGCCCGCTGTTCACAGCGCTGGGCTTCACCGCCGTCGCCCGTCACCGGTCGAAAAATGTGGTGCGTTACAAGCAGGGCGACATCAATTTCCTGCTCAACATGGAGCCGCAGGGCCAGCCCAAGGACTTCCGCGAAGTCCATGGCCCCAGCGCCAACGCCATGGCCTTCCGGGTGAAGGACGCAGCTGCGGCCATGGCGGCGGCGATCGCGCGCGGGGCAGAGCCTGTGGAAGCCCGCGTCGGGCCGATGGAGCTGAACATTCCTGCCATCAAGGGCATTGGCGGGGCCAATCTTTATCTGGTGGACCGCTATGGTGCCCAGGAAATCTATGATGTGGACTTTGCCCCGATCCCGGGCGCCGAAGAGACCGCCAACAGTGTCGGGCTGACCTATCTCGATCACCTCACCCATAATCTGTTCCGGGGCAACATGGGGCTGTGGGCCGATTACTATGAGCGGATCTTCAACTTCCGCGAAATCCGCTATTTCGACATCGAAGGCAAAGTCACCGGCCTGATTTCCAAGGCGATGACCAGCCCGTGCGGCAAGATCCGCATCCCGCTGAACGAAAGCCGCGACGACAAAAGCCAGATCGAGGAATTCCTGTCGCGCTACAATGGCGAGGGCATCCAGCATATCGCTCTGGGTACCAATGACATCTTTGGTGCGGTCGAGACCCTCAGAGCCCGCGGCGTGCCGTTTCAGGAGACGCCTTCAACCTATTTCGACGCCGTGGACACCCGGCTGCCCGGTCATGGCGAGGATGTGGACCGGTTGCGGAAGAACCACATCCTGATCGACGGCGCCCCGACAGACGGTCAGGGGATCCTGCTGCAGATTTTCACGACTGACGCGGTGGGCCCGATCTTCTTCGAAATCATCCAGCGCAAGGGCAATGAAGGGTTCGGGGAAGGCAATTTCCAGGCCTTGTTCGAAAGCATCGAAGCCGACCAGATCAAGCGCGGCGTCCTCGAAGGGGCGTGAGGACCCCCCTTCTCCCTTCGGGGAGAAGGGCCGGGGATGAGGGGGTGTCGAAGTCTGGCGCACTGCCGTCAGACTTGGCGCGTTCTCAACCAGCCCCTCACCCAACCCTATCCCCACTTCATGGGAGAGGGCTTTCAGGACTCATACCGCCACCACCATGCCCGCGACGGCTGCCAGTTGCGGCTGTGTCACCCGCGCCTCTGCCACCAGTCTTGCCGTGTGTCCTTCCGTTACGCGTTGCAGACGGTCGAGGAACTCATCCTTGGGCAAACCTGCAGGGATCGGGTCAAGGAACTCGATGGTGGCCAGGCCCTTGGTCTTGGCCCAATCCTGGCACGACCAGAACAGGCCCAGATTGGTGGCAATGGGAACGACGTCCCAGCCGCTGGCCTGTTGCATGTGCCAGACGCCGGACTTCCACACGCTCTCCTCGCCGATCTTCACCAGACGGCCTTCCGGATAGATCAACACCGAGCGGCCTTCAGCAGCAGCGGTCTCGAAACTGTCGGCCAAGCGCTTGCGCGACTGGTGGCCGCCGCAATTGTCCACCACGATGGCGCCAATCTTCTTCAACACCGGCCCAACCAGCGGGAAACGCTCCAGATGGTCACCTGTGACAAAGGCGATGTCATGGAGAACCGCAACCGGGGTAAAACCGTCGCCATAGGATTGGTGCTTGGCGGCCAGGATCACCGGGCGCCCGGCAGGCAGGCGTTCACGTCCGCGCACCTCGACCCTGATACCTGCCACATGCGCCATCAGGAGCCGGATCGTGCGGGCATAGAGCCGGATCATGGCCCGCGCCACGCGACCTGCGGTCTTGCCAGGTACGAGGCAGATAGGGGCAATGGCAAACACGAACAGGGCCGAAGTGGCATAAAACAGCACGTTGAAAGCAAGGCTGCGCATCGAAGTCTCTCCTGTCAGGCGGGCAGAAGTGCCGCCGACCCGAAGTTTGTCGCACATCCCGATTCAAAATGCAAGTAAGCGCTCACATTTTTCTATGCGCGAGCTGTCGTGTCGCGCAGTTCCAGTTGCAGTCGCCGCCTGCGATAGTCGATCTGCAGGGTCTTGAGCCCCTTCAACAGATCCATCCCGACCAGCATTGTGGGCGTTCCGGCCAGTTCCCACTCGTGGAACACCGGAGCATCGATCCCCACAGCGATCAGATTGCGGACTTCCATGCCCAGCGCGCTCAATCGCGGCAAGCGGACCCAGACCCCCTCCCCCGTGACACTGGTGGCCGCCATCACTTCGACAGGTTCGCGGAACCGGCTGCGGCGTGCCGGATCGAGTAATTGTTCCATCAGGATGCGGTTGATCAGCGTGTGCTCAGACCCGGTATCGACAACGCATCGGGCCCGGATTCCGGACAACCGGCCTTCTGTCTCCACCAGCAGGCCATGCCGGAGCTGGACAGCCATGTCGACTGGCAAGGGGCGTCTGCGTGCGGCCTCCTCGATCTCGACAGCATGGGTCAGGAAGTTGAAGCGCAACCGGCGCCCGGCGAACATGTCCATGCCGAGAATACCATCCAGCCCGGCCAGTGCATCGCCGCCGAGCATCACGACGCGCATGTTCTCGCGCATGGCCGCTCCGCTGCGGATCGAGGCCAGCCGCAAGCTGTCGGCTCTCACCATGCCGGTCACGCCCAGCACGTCCACCTGCCCGGCTGCCGCAAGACCAAGCTTGCGCGCCAGATCACGGGTGATCACCGAAGTGTTCGAGCCGGTATCGGCCAGAAACCGGAACGGCCCCTGCCCGTTGACATGTACATCTGTCGCCGGTCGGCCCAGCGGATCGGTCCAGGTGCGCAGGGCGACCACCGGCAGCTCGCCTGTGACGCGGATCACTGGTTCCAGTGCCGCAGGCTCCGGCGCACTGATCACTGGCGGCTGGGCATGGGCCAGACCTGGCGCAGCAAGACCCGCCGTTGCAGCGGCCAGGCCCGTCAGAATTGTCCGGCGTTCAGCTTGATGGGTTTGCATGACACACTCCCGGCAGTCGTGCCTCGGACAAGTATTGACCGGCCTTGCCGCTCCGCAAAGCAGTTTCTGCCAGCCGGGGGCCGCGGGACGCAGCGCCGGTTGCCAACACGGAAGCCTTGCAGGTGATCGCGGCTGGCCTCAGAAGGATCACGGGAGAAAGCTGACTTGGCCAAGGATACCCGTCACCGGATCATGCGTGCCGCGCTCGATGTGTTCAATGCGCATGGCTTCGACGCGGCGACCACCCGCCAGATCGCGAGTGCGGCTGGCTTGTCGGAAGGTGCGATCTACAGACATTTCCCGAGCAAGGATTCCATCGGAGCCGAATTGTTTCTGTCGATCCACGGCGCCATGACCCGTCTGATTGATGATGCCGCAGGCCAGGAGCTGGATTTTGCAGGCCGGATCGGCGCAACGGTCGACGGCTATTGTGCGCTGGCCGACGCGGACTGGCCGCTGTTCCGCTTTCATCTGCTGCAACTGCACCGGTTTCTGCACCTGTGGCAGGACGCTGATGGCGATCCGGTGACGTCTGCAGCTGGCCTGATCAAGGCGGGAATCGCCGAAGGGAAACTCCCCGATGGCGAGCCCGAGCTGCTGGCCGGAATGGCGCTGGGGGTGATCCTGCAGGTTGCGCAGAACAAGGCCTACGGCCGGTTTGACGGGCCATTGCGTGGGCTGGCTGGATCGTTCAAGGCGGCGATCATGGCAGTGCTGCAAGCCCGTTGAAGCGACCTGGATCAATCTGCGTTTGGATGGCATCATCTGAATGCAAGACAATTGATCGACATCAGAAGCCTGGTGCACAATTCCGGTTCCACGGAAACGAAACCTGCACTGGCCTGCAGATCAGCGCCGGTCGGTCTGGCCGGTTTCCTCAGGATAGGTCGCATCAGTGTCTGGCACCGAACCGCCTTCACGCGGGCGGCGGGCGCGCGCAAGGATCCGGTCGAGTGCGGACACCGCCTTGTCCGTGACGGTCTCGACAATGGTGACATCGATGAACAGATCACCGGCGGCGCGATCTTCCCGACCGGGCAGGCCTTGATCCTTGACCCGAAGGCGTGTGCCCTCTTCCAGATTTTCCGGCAGCTTGACCCTGATCCGGCCGGTCGGGGTTTCCAGCTCGGTCGCCCCGCCCTTGCGGGCCTGTGTCGCGGAGATCGCGACCACGGTGGACAGATGCCCGCCCTCGGCGCGGAAACCGTCCACTTCATTGACCCGCACCACACACGCCACATCACGCCCGCCGATGCTGGCCAGCACCCGGTCGCCATTGCGGGTGCCGGGCGGCACTTTCACAACCCCACGCCCCAGAGCGCAGGTGCCGCGAACCTGACCGCCACGGGCGGCGATCCACACCGAGATCGGCAAATCGATTTCAGGGGTCTTGCGCATTCTGGGGTTCCCCCCTTCAAGCTGCCGGTCAGCCGATGCGGCGGCTCCGGTAATGGCATTGAGTGCGCTTTGCGCATTGAGGAACCGGGCTTGGGCATCCGGGTCTGCACTGATGTCAGGATGGCAGGTCTTGGCAATCACCCGGAAGGCAGCGCGTGCCTGTGCCGGGGTGGCCTGGTCGGAAAGCCCGAGAACTGCATAAGGGTTGGTCATCGCCCCTGTTTGTGGTGGATCATGGTGAACACGCCGTAAATGCGCTGCACGCTGTGCGCCGGTCGCCAAACCCGGGCCGCGCCCCTATATCGATGCCATGACCGGTTCAGACCTGATCCCCCCCACCCCGACCGACAGCGACTATCAGACCAGCCCGCCTGCCGATGACGGAGCGCTGTTTGCCAGCCAGGACCCGCTTGCCTTGTTTGGTGAATGGCTGACCCTGGCCAGGGAGCGCGAGATCAACGACGCCAACGCCATGGCACTGGCCACCGCCGACGAGACCGGGATGCCGGACGTGCGCATGGTGTTGCTGAAGGATGTTTCGGCGTCAGGCTTCACCTTCTACACCAACACCACCTCGGCCAAGGGAGCCCAGCTAGCCGCCAATCCGCAGGCCGCGCTGTGCTTCCACTGGAAAAGCCTGCGCCGTCAGGTGCGGGTGCGGGGCTCGATTACACAGGTCAGTGCCGAAGACGCTGACGCCTACTTCCAGTCGAGGGCCCGTGACAGCCGGATCGGCGCCTGGGCCTCAGACCAGTCAGCGCCTATGGAGGGCCGGTTCGTGCTGGAAAAGGCCATCGCCCGCGAGGCTGCCCGGTTTGGCCTCGGCCCGGTGCCCCGCCCGCCCCACTGGACCGGCTATTGCCTGTCACCCGACCGGATCGAGTTCTGGCGGGACCGGCCATTCCGCCTGCATGACCGGCTGGTGTTCAATCGTGGCGATGGTGGCTGGACGACCGAGCGGCTGTTCCCGTGATCCATCGGGGCCGCAGTTGCGTTTAGGCTCTGCGGACCTTGCAATTTGAAAGAGCCATCATGAAATCGGTATTGATCACTGGCGCCTCCACCGGCATTGGCCGGGCCTGCGCCGAACACCTGGCCGCCCGGGGCTGGCGCGTGTTTGGCAGTGTGCGCAAGCAAGCCGACGCTGAGGCGCTGAACGCGGCTTTGGCCGGGCGCGGCGAGGCGGTTCTGTTTGATGTGGGCGACACTGCAGCGGTCCAGCGCGCGGCTGCCGAGATTGGCGAGAAACTGGGCGGCGGGCGCCTGCAAGGCCTGATCAACAATGCCGGCGTTGCCCTGCCCGGCCCTGCCCTCTTGCAACCGGAGGCCGAAATTGCCCGGGTGCTCGACATCAATTTCATGGGTGCGGTGCGCACCGTGCAGGCGTTTGGCGGCCTCCTGGGTGCAGACCCCGGCCTGACTGGCCCAAAGGGCCGGATCGTCAACATCACCTCGGTGTCGGGCAAGTTCGGCTATCCGTTCACAGCGGCCTATGTCGCGTCCAAGCACGCGGTGGAAGGGTTTTCCGAAAGCATCCGGCGCGAATTGATGCTGGACGGGATCGATGTGATCGTGGTCGGCCCTGGCGCTGTGAAGACCCCGATCTGGGACAAGGGCACGGCCAATGATCTGGCCCGTTACAACGGCTCGCGCTACGCCGGCTCGATCAAGAAGCTGACTGAATCGCTGGCCGCCATGGATGCCGAAGGGTTGGAACCGATTGTCGTGGCCCGCACCGTGGAAACCGCACTGACGGCGGCCAAGCCGAAAGTGCGCTATGCCCCGGTGCCCAATCCGCTGGTCAATTGGTGGCTGCCGACCCTGCTGCCCAAGCGGATGATCGATGCGATTGTGGCTGGCAGACTGGGGCTGGGCGGCAAGTGAACAAGCGCTTTACTCGCTGCGCAACAGCTTGTCCGTGATCCAGGCACCTGCCGGTTTCGGACGGAAGCCGGCCTGCAACGCTTGCGGGCAATAGGCCCGGTCCACCCACTCCCAGAAGTCCTGGCAGCCTGCCTGTCCGGCCTGACCCCAGGCGTCCCAGAAATGGTCGAGAATGCCAGTTGGTCCGGTGTTCAGGTGCAGATACCGCAAGCTGAGATGGCGGCGCGCATCCTCTAGCGGCAAACCGGCGATCACGTGACTGTAGAACACGCTCATCATGCCAGCCCGGTCGGCGCCTGATTTGCAATGGAGCAGCACTGGATAGGCAATC
>JALOSP010000050.1 GCA_025458365.1 Hyphomonadaceae bacterium | reverse complement strand
TTGCCTGTTGTGCCCGACCGGCTTCCAGTTCCGCCTGTCTTTCGTATCGCCAGTCTGTTCGCACTTGACCGGCTTTTGTTGCCAGTAGAGACGGCCATCCGGGCAAATCAATGGCAGTTGCTGCATGTCCGGCCTTCAGGACTGCATCACGCCAAGCTGGCTCAGATTGCCGTCAGCGTCGCGGATCGCCGAGACGGCGGCCACGTAACCGGCCTCGACAGCCACATCGAAGGCTTTCCAGTCGCGCAATTGCACATTGCCCAGCTGCGGCACGATCATCATGTCGAGAGGGTGGCGGCTGGCAATGGCGTCGCCTGGTGCGGTGGCCGCCCGCATCAGCAAGTCTGCAATCGGCGGCGGCGACTTGAATCCATGGGCTGCAACCCAGCTGAAAAAGCCCCGCGGCGCACGATATTCGGCGGCGTTCAAGGCTCGCTGCTGCGCGACATCCACGCCGATATTGGGCCCACGGTGCAAGTCGCGCATGACGCCGACAGGCAGATTATCCAGCACCGCCCCGTCGACCAGCACGCTCTCGCCGTCCACAACGGGTGGCAGGATGCCCGGCAGCGCGATGGAGGCGCGCAAGGCCGCGGCCAGCGGGCCGGTCCGATGAACGCGGATCCGGGCCTCGGTCAGGTCTGTGGACACTGCAAAGAACGGGCGCTCCATGTCCTCGATGCGAAAGTCTCCGAAATGCCGTGCCAGCCGCTCGTCCACCTTTCGTCCCCGGGTCATGGCCACAACCGGCATCACATAGTCGTCCAGCGGGTTTGATGCGACGAAACCGTCCCAGATCCGTCGTTCGATCTCGCCATCGTCCCATCCGATGGCCACGCAGGCGGCGATCACAGCGCCCATGCTGGTGCCACCGAGGAAATCGAACCGGATGCCGGCCTCACGCAGGGCACGCACAACGCCGATGTGCGCATAGGCGCGCGCCCCGCCACCGCCCAGCACCAGCCCGATCGACTGGCCTGCCAGCGTGCGGGCCAGGGCATCGACATCGCCAGGATGGTCGTCGCGCCATGGAAACAGGCGGGCGGCGCCCGACGCTGTCATCCACTGCGACGCCCGCGAGGCACTGGTCGTCGCGCCGATCCTGGCCAGCACAACATCGACCAGCCGCAGGGTTCGTGCCGGGCCTGCCAGTTCGGGCAGTTGCAGATCACCCGGCGGTGCATCGGCGCGGCCGAACAGCCAGATCCGGTCTGCCTGGCGCAGGCACATGCGCAGCCATTGCCGGTCTTCCACATCACAGACCAGCAGGACCTGGTCGTTCCAGCGTTCCACATCGTCAAACCAGGCCGATCCGCGTTGGGAGGCGGCCTTGTCCACCACGACGGCCCTTTTGCCGATCCTGCCGAGCGCAGCCTTCAGCGCCTGCGCGCGCACTGCAAGATCAAGCGTGGCCGAGGCCGCAACCAGCGCGATGACTTTTGGCGTGCCACGCTCAAGCCCCCGGCGGTTCTGGCGCGTCCGGAACAGCATGGTCCGGGCCAGCGACTGCATGAGCTGGCTGTGGCGCCGCACCAGCCGGTTGAACGAATTGCGGTTCAGGCCGAACAATTCGCTGTCGCGCATGGCAAACACGGCGCTGGAATGGGCTTCGCCTGCAATCATGGCCATCTCGCCCACCGGCTCGCCGGCACGGATGTTGCCAATCAATTCGTAAGAGGCATCCGGTTTGCGCCGGAAAGCGCCCAGCGCCCCGCTGCGCACGAACCACAGCATGTCTGCCGGATCGCCCTCATCAAACAGCATCTGCCCGCCAGGCAGACCGACCCATACACTATCCTTGCTCACGTCCTTGATGACGTCGGCGTCCGCGTCCCGCAGGAAGGGAATCTGGCCGAAGTCGTGGGGAACCATGGCAGCTCCTAGACCAGTCTGCGTTTTGGCCGGATCGCCAGAACGATGTTAGCCACATCACCATCGGTCTGGTGGCGGGGGCTCACGGTTCCAGTTCCCGACGTTGCCATCTAGAATTTCCAGCGCGCGGTCAGCGTGATGGCGGGCCAGAATCGCAGTTTGTCCAGCTCGTCGGCGATCTGGGCCTGTTCGCGCAAAACATCGGCATTGAACGTGCTGCCGCCAGCGGTCCCGGTCGTGGCAAAACGCACATCCGGTTCGCCTTGATAGTAGAGGCCGCCCTCAAGTGCCGCCGAAATCGGACCCAGCGACAATTCCACCCCAAGCCCGCCATAGAAAGCCTGATCGCCGAAATCCACATCCGTGGTGATGGTGCCGATCTGGGCCGGGGAATAGGTGGTGCCACCGATCTGGACCGGCGCTGATGGCGTTGCCGTCATGGCCAAGGCGTTGTTGTTGGCATAGGTCCCGACCGTCAGGTACAGCGGCGACAGTGGCGGGCGGACGTCCACCTGCGCGCCCAATGACCCCAGTTCCATCGTACCGCGATAGGCGATGCCATCGACTGTCTCGTTATAGTCGAGATCAAACCCCTGTCCGATCCCGCGCAGGGTGATCATCGGCACGATCTGGATCGCGACTTCGCCACCCACGCCCAGAGAACCGCCACGCGCGGCAACCCACGCCGGGTCCATGACGAAGGCCGAGGCCGCGCGGGGCATGAGTGTCAGGGCCGCAAGGCAGGCCAGGATGGTCGTCAGGAAGCGCATGAGGGGCCCGTATCAAGTTTGGGTGGCAGCCTCTTCACCTTACCCCGCATGGTTTACAATTGATTACGCCCCGCTGGCCGGATGCGTGTCACGCCGCCAGATGGCGTCCGGCAGCTGCCATCAGGCTGGTGGCCCGGTCCCAGACGGCCTGTGTCCAGGCCGGGTCTTGCGGATAGAAGGCATCGCGCGAAGCCTGCCGGATGTCGCGCGCGTCTGGCCCGTTGCGGTCGCCATGGACATGCAGCCAGGACGACGCCTGGGTTGCCCGGAACACGCTCATCGGGTCCACGGTGCCGAACTCCAGCGCGATCACCGCACTCCAGCGCGAGCCTGCCAGGGCCAGCAGCGCGGTGTCGAGCGTGCCCTGCAATTCGGCAGACACCGACGTGCCATCCTTGGTCGAGCAGATATCATCACCGAAAGCCGCGACAGCCCGCGTGAAGTGGGCGCTGCCCGGTGCTGCCTCGCAGATGATTTCCCCCACGCCAAACGGGCCCAGCCCCGTGTGCATGTCGATACAGGCCAATCGCTCGATCCCCTCAAGACCTGCCGAAAACAGGCGCTGGATCGTGAGGTTGGACCAGCTGGGAGCGGTGCCGCCGAAATAAACGCCTTGCGGATGGGTATATTGGCCGCCGGTCAGCGCCTGTTGCAAGGCGCCGAAACCATGATCACGCGCATAGGTCAGCAAGGCCATCTCGGCGGCTTCCAGCGCGTCCGGGTCGCGGCTTGCAGGGGCAGCTGCGGCCGCGATCGCGTCATAGGACGGGTTGGCGGGCAGGGGGGCGGTGAAGTCCGGCAGGTAGTTGCGATTGAGGTCGATATTGTCCTCGTTGAACCGCGTGTCCCAGGCAAAGCCATAGGGGTTGTGGGCATGGATCAGGACGATCCGGTGGTGGGCCGCCAGTTCGCCAGCCATGCCGCTGGCCAGCATGCCTGTCTGCACACCAGAGCCGCAATAGCCCTCCGGGCCGTGCGTGCCGCTGATCATCACCAGCGCGCTGGAGGCGTCAGCTGCCCCCAGCACAGCCATGTCCATGGACAGGTCAATCCCGCCCGGCCCTGTTGCATGGGGATGGAACGCCCGTTCAACGGTGGCACCAGCAGTCTCTGCGGCCTGAAGGAACCGGGACCTGGCGGTATCATAGTCCGGCGAGAAATAACGGGCGTGCGGGTTGTCGGTCATGCTTGTCTCCCGGAGCGCGCCCGCAGGCGTCTCATCCCCACGTTTGCGGACTGGCAGGTTGCAGCATGGCGCCATGATAGACAAGCGGCACCGGCTGGTCGGCGGCCAGCAGCAGGGGCCCGTCAAGGTCCACCCAGTCGGCAAGTCCCGCCAGCAGGGCTGCCGGGGCCGCCCCCAGGCTGGAGCCAACCATGCACCCGACCATCACTTTCAGGCCGGCATCGCGGGCCGCGCGGACGGCCCTGATCGCCTCGGTCAGCCCACCGGTCTTGTCGAGTTTCACATTGACGGCGTCATAGCCTGCAATCACGGTCTCGAGATCCGCTGCCACGTGGAAGCTTTCATCAGCGCAGATCGCCACCGGTGCTGCAATCCGGCTCAGGCGGCTGTCCTTGCTGGCGCCGAATGGCTGTTCGATGACTTCAATGCGCCAGTCGCGCGCCTGGTCCAGCAAGTGGGGCAGGCTGTCGGCATCGAGACCTTCGTTGGCATCGACAATCAGCCGGGCGTCGGGTCTGGCCGCAACAATGGCCGCAATCCTGTCGAGGTCGCCAGCACCCCCGATCTTGACCTTCAGCAAGGGATAGGCGCCAGCCGCGCGTGCCGCATCGGCCATCACCTCGGGGGCATCGAGGGCAATCGTATAGGCGGTGGTCACCGGGGCAGGCCCAGGCAGGCCGGCAAGCTGCCAGACCGGCACCCCGGCCCGACGTGCATCCAGTTCCCACAGCGCACAATCAACCGCATTGCGGGCAGCACCCGGTGGCAGCAGGCTCTGCACGGCCTCACGCCCGGCGCCGGCCTCCAGATCGGTGCGGATCGCTTCGATCTGGGCGATGACACTGGCCGGGCTTTCGCCATAGCGGGCATAGGGCACACATTCGCCCCGGCCACGATGGTTTGAATCCCCCAGTTCGACAGTGACCACACGGGCCTCGCTGCGCGCGCCGTGGGCGATGCGGAACACAGCCTTCAAGGGCCAGACCTGTTCTGTGACTGTCACTGTCGTGCGCGCGCTCATGGCAGGCTGCTCCCCCTGTCGCAGGCCGCGACCGGCACGCTCTAACCCACCAGACTGCAAAGTGGAAATCCCTGCCGTGATCAGAAAGACCTGTTCTGGCGGTCTGTGGCACTGGCGCAGCTGTTTCAGGCAAACCGCGCAGTGGCGATTGGAAGGCCGGCTTGAATCTGTCATTGAACCGACGGGCGCGCGGGGTCGCGCATCAGGAACGTCCGGCTTGACTGACACCACCACGCCACCGGCAGCCGAAATGCCGCCACCCGTTGCTGCCAGGCCTCCCGGCTTTGCAGTGGTCGCGGTGGAAGATGTGCCCATGCTTGCCCCGCATGGCGACTGGACAGTGTGGACCATCGCCCAGATTGAAACCGATCTGCGGCCGTACCTGACCGGTGAGGCCGCCTTGAGCGCACGCGGCATCGATGTCTCGGCACTGGGGGCGCTGGATACCGCAGGCGCACACGTTCTGTGGCAGCTTGTGGCCGCGTCGCAATCGGCGGGCATTGCCGCACTGTACGGCGATCACCCCACTGCCTTGCGGCTGCTCGACGAAGTGGTACCCCATACCCATCCTCCTGCGGCGCTGGTGCCTGACACCCGCTCGATCGCGATCAAGCTGCTCGACCAGATCGGTGAAGCCACCGTCAGGATCGGGCGCGAGACGGCTGACACGCTCGAGTTTGTCGGGCGCACCGTGGTGGCGCTGGCCAAAGCCGTGATGGACCCGCGCCGCCTGCGCTGGTTGCCGATCGTGGCGGTCATGGAGTCTGCGGGCTTCAACGCCATCCCCATTGTGGCCACCCTGTCATTCTTCATTGGCGCGGTGGTCGCTTTCATGGGCGCGACCACGCTGGCGCAGTTCGGGGCCACCGTCTTCACGGTCGAACTGGTCGGCATTTCGGTATTGCGGGAATTTGCCGTGCTCTTGACCGCCATCATCATCGCCGGGCGCTCCGACAGTGCCTTCACCGCCCAGATCGGCGCGATGAAGATGAACCAGGAAATCGACGCCATGCGCACGCTGGGGCTCGATCCGATGGACATGCTGGTGGTGCCACGGGTGATCGCGCTCCTGGTCTGGCTGCCGATCCTGACCCTGGTCGCCATGCTGGCCGGTCTGATCGGTGGCGGCGCGGTGGCGGTGTTGCAGCTCGACATCAGTCCGACCTATTTCCTCTACCGGCTGCAGGAAAACGTCGGCGTGGTCCACTTCTGGACCGGCATGGCCAAGGCGCCGGTCTTTGCCGTGATCATGGCGATCATTGGCTGCCGACAGGGGCTGCTGGTCGGCAATGACGTGATCTCGCTCGGCCGCAACACCACCGCGGCGGTTGTCCAGGCGATCTTCATGGTCATCGTGGTCGATGCGATCTTTGCCATGGTTTATCTGGAGCTGGACCTGTGATCTCCGCCGATGCGATCACCGCCACCCTGCCTGTCGACGATGGCGAGGTCGCAATCCGCCTGCGCGGCGTCGCCAACCGGTTTGGCGACCATACGATCCATGAAGGGCTCGATCTTGATGTGCTGCGCGGCGAAACGGTGGGCGTTGTTGGCGGGTCGGGAACAGGCAAGTCGGTCTTGTTGCGTGCCATCATCGGGCTGCGGGCGCCGTCATCGGGCAGTGTCCGGGTGCTCGGCCTCGATCCCTGGAGTGCCGATCCACGCGAAGTCGCAACCCTGCGCGGGCGCTGGGGCGTCATGTTTCAGGATGGCGCGCTGTTCTCGGCTCTGACAGTGCGCGAGAATGTGATGGTGCCCTTGAAGGAACAGACTGACATGGGGCCGTGCCTGTTGCGCGAGATTGCCGATCTGAAAATCTCGATGGCAGGCCTGCCAGCCTCTGCCGGTGACTTGCTGCCGTCAGAACTGTCTGGCGGGATGCGCAAGCGGGCAGCGCTCGCCCGGGCGCTGGCACTGGACCCTGAAATCCTGTTTCTCGACGAGCCGACTGCCGGGCTCGATCCGATCACCGCTGGCCGGTTTGATGCCCTGGTCAACGAGTTGAAATCCACGCTGGGCCTGACCGTCTATCTGATTACTCATGACCTCGACACCTTGCGCGATGCCTGCGACCGGATCATCGTGCTGGCCGACAGGCGCGTGACGGCTGCAGGCCCACTCGACTATGTGCGCGAACATGCAGAAGGGTGGCTCGCAGATTATTTCAGGGGACCGCGGGGGCGCGCGGCATTGGGCTGAACAGGCCGGGCAGTGGCCCGGTTGTTGAACGGTCTGACAGTGTCAGCAAGCAGAAGGCGTTATGGCATGGAGACCAAGGCCAATTACACATTGATCGGCGCGATCACCGCGCTGGCGCTATGCGTGCTGGCAGTGTTTGCAGTGTGGCTTGCCAATAGCGGCGTGGACCGCAATTACGCCCGCTACGATGTTGTGTTTGCAGGCCCGGTGCGCGGGCTGGAACGCGGTGGCGAAGTCCGCTTCAACGGGATCAAGGTCGGTGAAGTCGAAGAGCTGCGGCTGAGCGAGGACAATCCCACCGAAGTCGTCGCGCGGATCAAGGTCGACGCAAAGACACCGGTCAAGGTCGATTCACTGGCCCAGCTCGAACCGGCCGGCCTTACAGGTCTGGCCTTCATCCAGATCCTTGCAGGCGCCGAAGCCTCGCCCCTGATGCGCGCCCGGATGGGTGAAGGCCCGCCTGTGATCGCGTCGCGCAAGGGCCAGCTTGACCGGCTGTTCAGCGGCGGGGAGGGGCTGCTGCAAACCTCGTTGGAGACGCTGGCCCGCCTGAACGCGCTTCTTTCACCTGAA
Organism: Hyphomonadaceae bacterium; assembly: GCA_025458365.1. GTDB lineage: Bacteria > Pseudomonadota > Alphaproteobacteria > Caulobacterales > Aquidulcibacteraceae > JALOSP01. The sequence continues at coordinate 171 of JALOSP010000050.1, read as the reverse complement.
AATGCCAATACGTTGAGCAAGACACTGGCCAATCTGGAGGCCCTGACCGGCACCGTTTCCAATCGCACGGCTGGCGTGCTTGATGGCGCCAATGCCGCCACAGCCTCCGTGGCAGGCGCCGGGCGCGATGTGGCTGTGCTCAGTGCCTCGCTGAACCGGCTGGTCAGCCCG
>JALOSP010000418.1 GCA_025458365.1 Hyphomonadaceae bacterium | reverse complement strand
ATCGCCGCCTTGTTCACCGCTGATCGAGACCATGGTTTCGGTATTGTCTTCACTGGCCTTGGCAGTCACGGTCTTTCCCGAACCATCGGTGGCACTGAAGATAGTCGTACCGTCCCCGCAGGCCGAGACAGCCGAGAATGCAAACAGGCTGGCAATCATCAAAAGCATCCGCATCTTGCAACCTCCAAGCAGCATCGGCTGCTGACCCGTGTCCCGACCACAGGCAGGCAGCGTCGCACGCCAGACGGTGATTTCAAGTCATTCAGTGCATGACGTGCGGTTGGCCGTACAGGCAATCGGGCGAGCTGACAGCCGCAGCGCGGGACGCGCCGGGCCTGTTCGGCAGAAACGACAACGCCCGGTCTGCCGAGGGGAGCAGACCGGGCGCCTGACACTGTCGCACACCGGCATGGGGAAGCCGATGGCCCGGCCACAGCCACGCATGCGCGGGTGTTCGACCGATGGACCGTAGCTTAACCCAAGATGGTGCATTCTCCAAGCGGTATTATCGGCTAGCGATCATTCTTGACCGCTAGACAGTCACCGTCACGGGATCGACCAGCGGTTTGCCACGCAGGAGCCTTGGAAGGTCACCGGCGGCACCGCCTGCGTGTGTTGCGAAGAACCGCCGGGCCGGGCCGATCGCATCCACCAGCCCCAGCCCAAGGGTCCTCAGCGCCCGGACAGGTCCGATATCGTTCGAAAACAGCCGCACGAATGCATCGCAGGCCACTGCCAGCGTCATGGTGTCGGCCCTCCGCCAGCGGGCATAGCGCTCCAGCACGTGGACGCTGCCAGGATCCTCGCCGAGACGGACGGCCTCGCACAGGACTTCGGAGAGCGCGGCCACATCTTTCAGGCCCAGATTGAACCCCTGCCCGGCAATCGGGTGGATCGCATGGGCTGCATCACCGCACAGCGCCACCCGCGGCACGTACCACTCGGCAGCGAGCTGGAGCGACAGCGGATAGGTCCAGACCGGGGCGACTGGTGTGACTTCACCGAGAAATGCACCAAAACGACGCCCGAGTTCGCCCGCAAACGCCTCGGCAGACAGGCCAGCCAGCGCCTTTGCCCGGGTCGCGTCTTCAGACCAGACGATATTCGCCCGGTTGCCAGCCAGCGGCAGGATCGCAAACGGCCCGCCCGGCAGGAACAATTCATGGGCAACACCCATGTGCGGCTTCTCCATGGTCACCGTGGTAACCAGCGCGGCTTGCTTGTAGTGCCAGCCATAAGTCCGGATCTTCGAAGCCTTCCGCACGTGCGACCCGCGCCCGTCTGCGCCCACAAGAACTGAACCGTGCACAGCAGAACCATCCGCTAGCGTGACGCGGACCCCGGCTTGATCCACCGCATAGTCGGCAACCGAGGCCGGTGAGAGCACCTTGATTCTGTCCCGACCTTCCAGTGCACGCCCGAGCGCCTGACGCATCTGGCGGTTTTCGACCATCCAGCCGAGCGCGCTTTCGCCTGTCGTCACCTCGCGACTGTCGAAGTGCAGCGACAGACCGGCAATCGTGCCGGGTACGATGTGGGTTCCCGGCCGCCCGTCGGTTACCAGGATGTCGTTGATTGGCTGGGCTAATTGCACTGGCACGCCCGTCATAGGCGGGGTCCACTTGGCTTGTAACCGGTTGAGGGTCCACCACCGCGACCCGCAGCCCGCCCTGTTCCAGAGCCAGAGCCAGGCTGAGACCGACCAGACCGCCTCCGGCGATGACCACATCATATTGCTTGTCCATCCGCGTGATGTAGCGCGCCAACCGGCGTCCGTCGAGGCGGGCCGGTGCGGCGGATTTAACCGGATGCTAACCTTGGTGCGGGCCTATCGGATCGGGGTTGCGTCAAGAATTGACGGCGGTCTGGCCGGTGCAGGACACCCGGCATTCCGCGTGGCGCCCGGCCACGGCCACGACACTGACATCGGGGAACAGCATGGGCGCGCGCAGCACGGCAAGACGACGCACGGACATCGAGCCGGACTGGGTGGCCACAGTGCTGCGCAATGTGTCACTGGTGCTTGGCGCGGTATTTGCCGCCACCGTCTTTCTTGCGACTGTCAGTCACAATCCACTCGACACCAGTTTCAACACGGCCGGGGGCGGACAAGTGACCAACTGGATCGGTGGCTTGGGCGCAACACTGTCCGACCTGGCGCTTCAAGGGTTTGGACTGGGCGCAGTGCTGGCGGCACTGGTGGCATTGGCAGTCTGCATTCAAGCGCTGCGGGAAATGAAGATCGGCGCCGGTATGTCCCGGCTGCAATGGATCTGTGCCGGGCTGGCCTTCGTATGCCTGTGTGCACTCCTGTCGTCGCTGCCGCGGACCGGCAGCTGGAGTTTTGCGGTCGGGCTGGGCGGTCTGGTCGGTGATGCAGCCTACTGGCTGGTCCGGTTTCCGTTCACTCTCGTGCCCGGCGGCTCCTTCATCGCGGCCCTGTTTTGCGCCACAGGGGTCATCATTTGCACGATTGTTGCGTTCAATCTTCGCCGGGCCGATCTTGAAGATGCGATCGAAGCCGGATTGATGGCCTGGGCCAGCCTGCGCGTCTGGTTGGACAATCTGGTGGCACCGCGCAGACCTGCACGCGCCACAGCCGCTGTTGGCCGGACCCGCCGCCGCCGGACACCGGCCTTCACAATTGACAGCGACGATGACCGGGTGACCGAGATTGCGTCCCGGTTCGCACCAGCCGACGGGCAGCGCGCCCGGAAAACGGCCATCGCGCCTGAGCCTGCCATGCGGGCGATGCCAGAGCCTGCGGTTACGGTCGCAGACCATGCCATCGACCTGCCGCGCCAGAAAAAGGAAAGCGAGCGCTTCTACCGCGAAGCCCAGCCGGAGCTGCCGATCACCCGCAAGGGCGTATTCGAACTGCCGCGCCTCGACCTGCTGACCAGACCCCGCGCCGGGCGCAGCCAGCATGATCACGCTGCCCTGAAGCAGAACGCTCACCTGCTGATGAGCGTCCTGTCAGATTTCGGGGTGCGGGGTGAAATCGTCCATGTGCGCCCTGGTCCGGTTGTCACCCTGTATGAGTTGAAGCTGGCGTCCGGTGTGAAAGCGGCCCGGGTGATCGGGTTGGCGGACGATATCGCCCGCTCGATGAGCGCGGTATCATGCCGGGTGTCGCAGGTGAAAAGCCGCGGCGTGATCGGGATCGAGCTGCCGAACGCCAGGCGCGACACGGTGTATCTGCAATCGATCCTCGCCTCCAAGGAATTCGAGACCAATGCCGTCGAGCTGCCGCTGGCGCTCGGCGACAGCATTGGCGGGGAACCGACCATCGCCAATCTGGCCAAGATGCCACATTTGCTGATCGCAGGCACCACCGGCTCGGGCAAGTCTGTTGGCGTCAACGCAATGATCCTGTCGTTGCTCTACAAGCTGACGCCCGACCAGTGCCGTTTCATCATGATCGACCCGAAAATGCTGGAGCTGTCGGTTTATGATGGTATCCCGCACCTGCTGGCCCCGGTTGTGACCGATCCGAAAAAAGCCGTTTGCGCGCTGAAGTGGACCGTGCGGGAGATGGAAAGCCGCTACGAGCTGATGAGCAAGATCGGTGTGCG
>JALOSP010000049.1 GCA_025458365.1 Hyphomonadaceae bacterium | reverse complement strand
TCCTTGGACTTGGCTTTCAGCCCGGCCGACGGCGGGCGCCACCACCATTGGGAATGGACAAACGGCACGTGGGCCGGGTCCATCAGGCCGACGACCGCATTGTCCATGGTCGCCTCGAACACCCGGCTGACCACGAATTTCGGCTTGGAGGCACGCAGCCCGAACTGCGGCGGTGGTGGCGGGGTGCCCTCGAACCTGGGATTGGACGACACATAGACCAGCACCAACCCGTGGGCCTCGTGCACCTGCCAGGCGCGCACCTTGATGCGCGCGGTCTCGTAGCTCTGGCCCTCCACCAGACTGGGCATGTGCCTGCACACGCCGTCGGTGCCAAACCGCCAGCCATGATAGGGGCACTCGATGGTGGGTGCCCCGTCATGGTCCACCTGACGCCCGGCAGACAGGGGCACGGCCCGGTGCGGGCAGATATCGCGGATCGCAAACACGCTGCCATCGCGGCCACGACCCAGCATCACAGGCTCCCCCAATATCATCCGGCGAAACTGCTTTCCCGGTTTCAATTCGGCACTGGTGGCCGCGAAATACCAGGCATCACGCAACAGCCCGTCACCGGCGGCGCCAGCGCTGTCCGGTGCCGGTTTGCGATCAATCAGGGTGGTGGAACCATCAGCCATTCGTGCGGTTTACACCGCAGCGCGGGCAAAACAAAGCGCGCCACATGAGCGCGACGAAGTGCTCCGGGATGCAACACAACCTTGGCATGAAACTTGCGATCCATCGCGTCAGGTCGCGCAGAATGCCGCGATGACACATTGCCAATGGGGATTTCAGAATGAAGTCGCGTCAAACCATCCTGCTCGGTGCCAGCGTTTCGGCCTTGATCATCGGGGCTGCCATGCCCGGTCTGGCCCTGGCCCAGAACCCGCCCTTGAACATCAACTCGGTGACCGAACAGCCGGTGGTAGCGACGAGCGTGGTGCGGCCGGGGCAGGCTGTCGATTTGCAGGCCTTTGCCGAAGCCAGTGCCAACGCTGCCAGCGCGAACCCTGACAATGGCCTGATCGCCAACGGGTTTCAGTCCGTTCGTGGTGGCGTCGCCAGCACGGCCACGATGCAAGGCGGGGAGACCAATCCTTCCGCCTCGGCTATCGCCTTCGCCAACGGCAACGGGTTTTCTGCAACCACCCGCAATGGGGCATTGGTCATGACGGCGGTATCGGAGACCCTGCGACCGTCCTCCGGGGGCCTGGGCAATAGTGTAAGTTCACTGGCAGTGGCCCGCCCGGTTTCTGAAGGTGCCGGAACATCAATAGCAGAGGCGCGTGGCAACTTGATGGGTGGGGAGGTGCGCTCGGGAACTGCAGCAATCGATCTTCGCTCGCTGGTGGATGGAACGGTTGTTGCGATCGCAAGGACCGAAACTTCAGGTGCTGTCAACAACACCCAGACCAGGGCTCGCGCAACCGGGGCGGTGACACAGGCGCGCGGCACAGGAGCGGACTTGCAGATCTCATCGGTTATGGATGCACCCGCCAGTGTGTCAGCAACGACCCAGCTGGTCCGGGCAGAGTCATCCAACCTGCCTGCTGATGCCAGATCGTCCACAACTAACGCTGAAGCCGTGGCGAATGTCTTCGGCATCAGCGCAAGCGATGCCAGCGTTGGTGCCTTCGGTCAGCAGACCGTGAGTGGCAACGTCTCGGCGAACTCTGAATCCTTTGTCAGTCTGCGCAACGATAGTTTCGACGGAACGACCAGGGCGAACAGCAATCAGATCAGCCTTGACCTGCAGCGGGGCTCGGCTGGCTTCGAGTTCCGCCAGTCCCAGGATACCAATGTCACCAACAATGGTAACCTCCTGGTTCAAGGCAACGGCACGACGGCCACACAGAACGACACTGCCCTTGGAAATTGGGTGGCCATCGATGCACGGAACTTCGACGCTTCGGGGCGGATAGCCCAAACCCGTGCGGGCGGTGCGACTGCCTCGACCACCATCGAGGCAAACTCCTACAGCGGTGCTCTTGCTGGACAGACAGCCGCGACGGGCAATCTTGTAACCGGCACATTGAACTCTGGCGCTCTGCGCTCAGCGGTGGAGCAGCGTCAGACAGGCGGCCTTGTCAGCAGCGTGTCAACGATCAGAGTTGACGGTGACCAGGCGCCCGGCATCAGCCAGCGCGCGAACGCATCCACCAACCAGGTGGCCTTGAATGCCAACACCGTCGCTTTTGGCAGCCGGATCGAACAGGCAGCGCCCGGTTCGACCTTCGCCACCAACAATCTCAATCTCCAGAGTGCCAGTCAGGTCGAGAGCATTGCGCGGGCTGATACCAATGCTGTGGCGGTCAATGGACCGATGACCGGGCGTCTGGAAGTCTCGCAATCGGGCGGAACAGGTGCTGCATCGGTGACGATCCGGGGGATCGGCCAGCAAAATTCAGCCAGTTCAGTGGCTGGCACGGCAGTCGCCCGCTCCAACTCGGTCGATCTGCGTGGGCTTGCGGGCAACTCGCAAGCCATTATTACGCAGGATGCCTTCACAGGTCGCGCTTTGGCAAATACCGAAATCGCGGTGAACCGGGTCGGCGGAGTCACCGGACGGGCCGATGCGGTTGCCAACGACGCGCTTGTTGTCGCTTCCGGTCAGAACTTCACCTTCGCCGATCAGACTGGAGGGGCTCAGGTGAGGGCGGATGTCCGCATTCCGGTCGCGACCACTGCCGAAACCGGCGCGCTGGAGGCCGCCGCTTTTGGCAACCGCTTCCAAGCGTCGGGCACGGACGGGAGCCTGGTGATCGACCTGCGCCAGAACTGGTCGGCTTCGGCCGCATCGTCTGGCAATGATGGTGGGGTGTCGGCCAATGCTGTCGCCTTTGCTCCCACCTTTCAAGGCAATCCGAACACCCCGCTTGGCAACATCACTATTTCGAACATCAATGCCAACGCGGCTGCCAATAGTGCGGGTGCGGCCTTTGCCAACGCCGACGCCCGGATGACGGCGACACAGGCGGCTTCGACTGCCGCAGTTGCGAACGCCCAACTCGACCGCACCAATGGCACGACAGGCAATGTCCGGGCGAGCGGCGCAGGTAACGCATTGGGTCTGGACGTGAACTCCGCAGCCATGAGTTTCACCGGCACACAGACCTTCACCGGTGAGGTCCGAAGCGGAGCCAGTCTCAGCCGCCTTGCCGATGGCGCATACACCGCAACGGCTACCGCCGATGGCAATGCGTTTGGTGCCACTGTGCAGTCCGCTTCGGCGTCAATTGATCTGCGCCAGTCGCGGCCAGTGACCGACAATGCGGTGACGGCCCGGTCCAGTGCGTTCGGCATGGGTGGTGTCACGGGTGGTGCATCAAACGCCTTCGCCAACGGCAACAGCTTTGGCCTGGCGGCCAACGCGGCGGCCATCACCACGACTCTGGTCCAGCGCAATGAGGCTGGGGTTGCAGCGGTCAGTGACTTTGCCGCCCCGCGCAGCACCGGTGTTGCCTCTGTAGTGGCAAGCGCAACTGGCAATCTGGCGGGCTTCAATCTTGTCAATGCTTCGCTGGCTGGGCGTGCTGATCAGCTCAACAGTGGCGCGGTCGATGCCAATGCCACGTTGAATGTCGCCGATTTGCGTCAGGGTGGCTTTGCCAACGCAGCCGGAATTGGCAATAATCTGCTTGTCACCACCGGCAACCAGCCGCTGACGTTTACCGGCACCCAGACCAACTCCGGCCCGATTAGCGCAACGGCCAACATCGGCTTCACCACCTTGGGCGGGCCAGCCGGTGCCCGCGCTGATGCCATCGGCAATCTTGGTACACTGGTCACCACCGGCACCGGGGCGGGCTTTGCGCTGACCCAGATGAACACCGGTGCGATCACGGCAATCGCCACCGGCACCGGCCCGGCCAATCCGCCCGAAGGCTTCAGCCTGACGGCGAATGCCACCGGCAATGTGTTCCAGGCGGCGGCCCAGCTGACCGGCCTGCCCGGCACTGCCAACTTTGCCGGCACCATCAACCAGACCACCACAGGGCCGATCACCGCCAACGTGTTCTACAATGGCGGGCCAGCAGTGGGTGGCTTTGCCACGGCAACGGCGCTGGGCAATGTGGTGCGGTTCACCAACGCGCCGACTGGCGGGCAATAAGGCCGCGCGTGCGAGACGCGACAGCCCGTGCCCTTGCGGCACGGGCTTGTCCGCTCCTATCTATCGGGTGTGAGCGATTTCGAACGTCCCGCCGCCGACTGGCGCGGCACCACCATTCTGGCCGTCCGCAAGGGCGGCAAGGTCGTCATTGCCGGTGACGGGCAGGTCTCTGTCGGCAATACGGTGATGAAGCATGGCGCGCGCAAGGTGCGCCGGATCGGGCCGTCAGGTTCGGTGCTGACCGGGTTTGCAGGCTCAACCGCCGACGCGTTTACCCTGTTCGAGCGGCTGGAAGCCAAGCTGGAGCGTTTCCCCAACCAGTTGCTGCGCGCGTGCGTTGAACTGGCCAAGGACTGGCGCACCGACAAGTATCTGCGCCAGCTCGAAGCCATGCTGATCTGTGCCGATACCACCGGCACCTATGTGCTGACCGGCGCCGGAGACGTGCTGGAGCCGGATCATCCGGTGGCGGCCATCGGCTCGGGCGGCGGCTATGCCCTGGCTGCGGCGCGCGCCCTGTTTGATCAGGAGCTGGATGCCGAGACGCTGGCCCGCAAGGCGATGGCGATTGCGGCTGACATCTGCGTCTATACCAATGGCAATCTGACCGTTGAAACCCTCGATATTCCTGATTGATCGACCCTGATGACTGATCTGTCCCCCCGCGAAATCGTCTCCGAACTGGACCGCCATGTGATCGGCCAGGCTGATGCCAAGCGCGCCGTCGCCATTGCCCTGCGCAACCGCTGGCGCCGCAAGCGTCTGCCTGCGGGTCTGCGCGAGGAAACCACGCCGAAGAACATCCTGATGATCGGGCCAACCGGCGTCGGCAAGACCGAGATTGCCCGGCGGCTGGCCAGGCTGGCCGGAGCCCCCTTCATCAAGGTGGAGGCCACCAAGTTCACCGAAGTTGGCTATGTCGGCCGCGATGTGGACCAGATCATCCGCGATCTGGTGGAGGCCGCGATCCAGCTGGTGCGCGAAATGCGCCGCAAGGATGTGCGCGCCCAAGCCGAAGCCGCCGCCGAGGACCGTGTGCTGGAGGCGCTGGTCGGCTCTGGCGCCAGCCCCGGCACGAAAGAGGCGTTCCGCAAGAAGCTGCGCGCCGGTGATCTCGACACCAAGGAAGTCGAGCTGGATTTCGAAGTGACTGCCTCCATGCCCTCCGGCGGGGAAATCCCTGGCATGCCCGGCGGCATGATCGACATCACCCAGATGCTGCAAAGCCTGTCTGGCGCCAAGAAGCGGCGCCGCAAGACCACGGTGCGCGATGCCTATGAGCCGCTGGTGCTGGAGGAAGGTGACAAGTTGCTCGACAAGGACGCCATGATGGCCGAAGCCGTGCGGCTGGCCGAGGAAGAAGGCGTGGTGTTCATCGACGAGGTGGACAAGATCGCCGCCCGCTCCGAGCGGCAGGGGGCCGATGTGTCGCGCGAAGGGGTGCAGCGCGATCTGCTGCCGCTGATCGAGGGCACGACCGTCTCCACCAAGCATGGCCCGGTGAAGACCGATCATATCCTGTTCATTGCGTCCGGCGCCTTCCATGTGGCCAAGCCATCTGACCTGTTGCCGGAGCTGCAAGGCCGCCTGCCGATCCGGGTGGAACTGCAGGCCCTGACCCGCGATGATTTCCGCCGCATCCTGAGCGAGCCGGAAGCCAGCCTCACCCGCCAGTATGTCGGCCTGATGGCCACTGAAGGCGTGACGCTGGCCTTTACCGAAGACGGTATCGGCGCGATTGCCGATGTGGCGGTGGACGTGAACACGGCGGTGGAGAATATCGGTGCGCGGCGCCTGCACACCGTGCTCGAACGCGTGCTCGACGAAATCAGCTTCACGGCCACCGACAGTGCGGGCACGACTGTGACGATTGACGGCGCTTATGTGCGAGGCAAGGTCGAGGGCCTGTCAAAGAACGCCGATTTGAGCCGGTTTGTGTTGTAGGGGGATTGGAGCGCGCAGCCGGTGGCCTGTACTCAAGGCCCCGCTTCGCGCCGGTCCAGCCCGGCGTGGCGGTCGCCGACAATGATCAAGGTGTCCTTCGCAATCGATCTGGGTAGTGGAGCCCGGCGAAGCGCACGGCGCATCCGACGCGTGAAAAGCGCTGCCCAGTAAGCCCCAACCAGAATAGCCAACACCAACAGGCCGACGAGGCTCAGTCCAACCCAGTACCCCGCCAGATCTGTCAGCAGGTCTGCCCGTGCCAGCAGGCCGTTGGTCAGCGCGGGCAAAGCGTCCCCGCTGGAGGCGCGGGCCACCTCTTCAGCAGCGGCCCGATGCAAGGCTGCAGCCAGAAACAGGCTGCCGATTACGGCCAGAATGCCCGCAATGGTGAGTTTGAGGCGCCACTCACCGACAGACAACGACCAGCACGGTCTCCATCCATCCCACCGGTTAGGGCAAAACAGGATGGTCAGCCAGAACGGCAGCACGATTGCCGCACTGGCCAATGTCGCCGCCAATGGCAAATCCGCCAGTGCGAGGCTTGCCGCAGAACTGAACAGGTGGGTGACGGTCAAGACCGCAACTAAGAGAGCGACGGTCTTTGCCGCATCCCAAAGTGTCATGTCGGGCAGTTTCTGCACGGAAGGACGTCTCGCTGATCGGATACAACCATAAAAGGCTAAAGCCCCGGTCACGCGCGGTCAATCAGGGACGTCAACTTCTCCGTCTCTTGCGCCAAGCAGCGTGCAGTTCCAACTGGAAACATCTGCGTGATTATTGGAACCGCACGCCCCTGAGGGGCCCACCCCATCCCCCATACACTCTACCGGATGCCCGGCACCTGTGCCTTGGGGGCCCACGTCGCGCTTGAGATGATCGGCAAGCCCTATGGGGCCACGCTAGTGCCACGCGAGACCCTGAAAAGCTTGCGGCCTGTCGCAAACAGTCCTCGGCTATTGCCGATCACGCCGACCTCACGATCCCGTCAGTCCTGACCGCACCGGGTTGCCAGCGGGTCGCGGGCCAACTATCCGACAGCGGTCTCCCGGGCCCCTCTGGCGGAGCGCATGCGCGCGTCTGCGATGTCGGTTGACCTTCTGTCCCTGTTCGACGTGCCCGGAGTTTGTTCCCATGCTGGAAAGCATTCTGTTTGCCGAATTTCTCGGCAAGGCTGCCTGGATCTGGTATGCCTTCATTGCCGCCGTGATCGCCCTGCTCGCTTTCGACCTGGGGGTCGTCAACAAGCAGGACCACGAGATCGGGGTGGCTGAATCCCTGAAAATGAGCGCGTTTTACATTGGGGTTGGTCTGGCCTTCGCCGGGGTGATCTGGTGGCTCTACAACAATGATTCCCCCACCGGCTCGATCGACCCGCAATTGCTGGCTGTGGTTGGAGAAGAGCGGGCCTGGACCGCGCTGCAGCTCTATCTGACCGGCTTCGCCGTGGAAAAGACGCTGGCGATGGACAATGTGTTCGTCATCTCCATGGTGTTCACCTATCTGGCGATCCCGCGCAAGTATCAGCACCGGGTGCTGTTCTGGGGCATCATCGGGGTGATCGTGCTGCGCGCGATCATGATCGGTCTGGGTGCGGCGCTGGTCAGCCAGTTCGGCTGGGTGCTCTACATTTTTGCGGTGTTCCTGATCGGCACCGGGATCATGATGTTCCTGAAGGGCGACAAGGAGCCCGACATGGCCGACAACAAGATCCTGTTGTGGCTCAAGAAGCGGATGAACGTCACGCCCGAGCTGCATGGCAACAAGTTCCGCGTGAAGCTGCCGGACCCGAAAACCGGCAAGATGCGCTACTTTGCAACCCCTTT
>JALOSP010000048.1 GCA_025458365.1 Hyphomonadaceae bacterium | reverse complement strand
CTTCGACAATCTTGTTGCCGATCCAGGTGAACTCGGTTTCGCCGAAGCCGCGCGTCGTGCCCGCCGGGGAGCCAAGCCGGATGCCAGACGTCTTGGTGGGCGGCAGCGGATCGAACGGCACGCCGTTCTTGTTGCAGGTGAACCCTGCCCGTTCCAGCGCCATTTCGGCGTCAGCGCCTGTCAGCCCCTTGGGCCGCAGGTCCACAAGAACCACATGGGTGTCGGTGCCACCGGAGACCAGATCGAACCCGCCTGCCCGCACAGCCTCGCCCAGCGCCTTAGCATTTGCCACGACCTGGGCCGCATAGGCCTTGAACGAAGGTTGCAGAGCCTCTCCGAAGGCGACTGCCTTGGCGGCGATCACATGCATCAGCGGGCCGCCTTGCAGGCCGGGGAACACTGCCGAGTTGAACTTCTTGCCCAGCGCGTCGTCGCGCGACAGGATCAGCCCACCACGCGGTCCTCGCAGTGTCTTGTGGGTGGTGGTGGTCACCACATGGGCATGGTCGAGCGGATTGGGATGCGCGCCGCCAGCCACCAGACCGGCAAAGTGGGCCATATCGACCATGAAATAGGCCCCGACCTTGTCGGCAATCGCGCGGAACCGGGCGAAGTCGATCTGGCGCGGATAGGCCGATCCGCCCGCAATGATCAGTTTCGGCTGGTGTTCCATCGCCAGCGCCTCAACCACATCATAGTCGATCAGCTGGGTGTCTTCGCGAACGCCGTAACTGACCGGCTTGAACCACTTGCCCGACTGGTTGGCCTTGGCACCGTGTGTCAGGTGTCCGCCGCTGGCCAGATCAAGACCCATGAACGTGTCGCCCGGCTGCAGCAGTGCCAGAAATACCGCCTGATTCGCCTGCGCACCCGAGTGTGGCTGCACATTGGCATAGGTCGCACCAAACACCTGCTTGATCCGCTCGATTGCCAGTTGCTCGGCCACATCGACCTCCTCGCACCCGCCATAATAGCGCTTGCCGGGATAGCCTTCGGCATATTTGTTGGTCAGCACCGACCCTTGCGCTTCCATCACGGCGCGCGACACGATGTTTTCAGACGCGATCAGCTCGATCTGGCTTTGCTGGCGCCGCATTTCGGCTTGCAGCGCATGGGCCAGTGCCGGATCGGCCTCTGCAACACTCTGGGAAAAGAAGCCTGGCGCGGCAATCGGGGCTTTTGCAAGTGTCGCTGTCATGATCGACCCTGAAGATTGGAAGTGCTTCCGTCACCGGTCACCGCCCGGCTGGAACAGCGCCCGCTATGCTGTGACAGCCCGCCAGATGCAAGGATTTCCTTCTGCGCGGAAAATCAGACAGTGACGATAACCAACAGCCTTGTTGATCAGAACTGATGAAATTACGCGCGGCATGAGGATACTTGGGGACAAAGATGCACCAAAACAATCATCCGTCAGGGAATAGACCTTACCGGGCTTTGACCCCACAGGTTGCCGCCAGAGCATGAAATCCACTGCAAAAGGTTTCCTGATTGACAGACAATACTGCACAGTTTTGTTGTCAAACGCCGATCACTGCGGATAACTGCAGCCGACAAAACAAGACTTGTTGGAAGGCTGCAATGTCGGAAGCATCACAAACCCCCGAAGTGCTCGATCACGTGACAGATATCGTCGCGGCTTACGTGTCAAACAATACACTGGACGTCGCGGCGCTGCCTGCCTTGATCGCTGCAGTGCATACCAGTCTGACAACACTGGGAACTGCGCCAGAGCCGGAGCCTGTGGCTGAAAAGCCCAAGCCTGCCGTGCCGATCCGCAGCTCGATCAAGGACGACTACATTGTCTGTCTGGAAGACGGCAAGCAATTGCGGATGCTGAAGCGTTACCTGCGGACGCGCTACAATCTGACCCCAGAGGAATACCGGGCCCGTTGGGGCCTGCCAGCCGACTATCCGATGGTCGCGCCCAACTATTCCGAGCGCCGCTCCGAGTTCGCCAAGCAAAGCGGCCTTGGCACCAAGGGGCGTGGCGGTGGTCGCAAGAAGCGCTGACCCGGACGCTCCCGGACACAAATCACCTCAAGACGCCCGGCCATCAGGCCGGGCGTTTTTGCGACTGGCTGGCTGGTTGGCCCGCTGACCGATTGCGGCCAGCCGTGTGGTTTCAGCAATCCTGCGCGCTCGTGTCTGCGGGGTCCGGGCCTGCTTGATCCACTCGAGGATGCCGCGGCGGCTTGACGGCGGGAAGCTGTCAAACAACGCCAGTGCCGGTGGCATCGCGGCCAGTGCTTGCGTCAGATCCTCAGGCTTCTCCAGCCGTTCGACGTCATCGAGAAAGTTCCAGCTGCCATCGCGCCGGGCTGATTCTACCTTTGCCAGACCGGCCGGCGTCATCTGCCCGGCTTCGATCAGACGCTCAATCTTGGCCTTGTTGATGCCGCTCCAGGCACTCTGCGGCTTTCGCGGTGACAACAACACCATGCTGCGGTCTGCATCGAGCTTGCGTGGCACACTGTCGATCCAGCCGAAGCACAAGGCTTCATCGACCACATCCGGCCATGGCACATGGCGCGTACCCATATGCTTCTTCCAGGTCACAATCCAGACCGATGCGGTCTGCGTGTGATTGTGTTGAAGCCAGTCGCGCAATGCCTCCCGGCTAGCAATCTCGACCTGCTCCAGATGGTCTGCTGACATCAGGATCAGTCCGGAACGAAAATGTTGCGCGCACCATCACGGGACACGTGGCCGCCGCGCCCGACATGTTCGCGCGCTTCAAGGTCGGCCAGGACCGCAGTGTTGCCTTTGGGCGTGTGGGCAAGGAATCGCCGCCCCGACAGGTCACGCCCGACAATAATCCCCATGCGCGGGCCATCGCGACCATGAACCACAGTATAGGTCTCGATCGACGCCCTGCCCGGTTCTGCCGTTTCGATCACTCGCGGGCCCTGCAACGCATCGATCTCGCGCTGGCAGGCTGCCGGGTCGGGTCTGTGCCAAGGCCCTGAAACAGGCATGCTTGAGTAAATCCCCACGGCTTGCTTGGTCAGGAACCAGCCGTTGGCCGTCACCATGACCCGCCTTGCGCGATGATCGCGACAGTACCGCACCGCTTCGGCAATCGCGTGCATGGCATAATTATTCCCCGGCCCGCCGAAATAGGGCAGCCCGCCAGTGAGGGTCAGCGGTTTGCCGCCATCAGGGTCGATTCCCAGCTCCTTGCAGGCGAGTTGAACAGCGACCGGAAAGCAGGAATACAGGTCAAAGGCATCGATGTCGCCGATCATGCAACCTGCCATGGCCAGAGCCTCACGCCCCGCTACTGCCATGGCCGGGCTGGAATGGAAATCGACCCGGTCAATCGGGTTCCAGATGTCATTGACGTCGGCGCAACCATGCAGGAACACCAGCCGCTCGGGCGCAATGCCCAGTTCCACAGCCTTCGCGTAACTTGTCACCAGCAGCGCTGCAGACTGGTTCACCTGCAGGATGGCATTGAGATACTTCGGATAGGGGAAACCAACCATCCGGTTATCCTGGTTCACCGTCACCAGTTCGTCTGCGGTGCGCGTGCTGGAAAACCAGGCGTAGGGATTGCTGGCAGCAATTTCGGTGAAGGGCGCAAACAACCGGCCCATCATCGCACGGTGCGCATCCAAGTCCACGCCGCTTGCGGCCCGCAAGGCGTTTTCGAACAAGGGATAGGTGTTGGCCGGAAAGCTCAAGCCATAGTCGTGCTCCATGGGCGAGCAACCGGGCCTGTCGGAGCCGATCCGTTCCTGTGTTGCTTCGCCCGGGATCGCATGCCGCGCAACCAGGTCCATCCGGCCTGCCTTGACCAGCCGGTTGAGGCTTCCGAGGAACTCGGCACCTGCCAGCACGGCAAACGCGATCTGCCCGTCTGCGATTCGGTCACAGATCGTGTTCAACAGCGCCTGCGGCATGTTTCCACCCGTCGCGGTCTCGATCAATTGCCGCGGGGCCAGGTCCAGCGCCGCGGCCAGTGCTGCGGGCGGGTTTGCAGCAGCAGGAACAGGCATCATGGCGCGCACCATCGGCTCATCGACCGTGAATCGCACCGTCGCCACACAATCGACCATGTCGGGCGCAAGACCGGCCAGGCCGGCATCGCGAACGGCCTGGCGCACGGCAGTCGCGCACAATTCGATGGGCAAGGGACAGGCTTCAGCCTCTCCCCGGTGCACGAACTGGCCCGCGCCAATCAGGACGGGGGTTCTCGGATCGATCATTGTGCAGCCATCCTTGAATCAGCCGGTGCGCAGGCAGCCGGTTTGGACTGTGACGCGTGATGCGTTGCCACACACCGCCCCTCCCCGTCGAGCGACCCTGCCAGCGATGGGTCATTCCAGACGAGTGACCCGCCGCCTGCATATTAGGCAAGGGTTGCCCTGAATGCGTGCAACATGTCTGATGGCCTGACGAACACGGTTGTGGGTCTCGCACGCGAGCATGCTGAAAGGTTAGGCGGTGTCTGCGCATGTTTGTGGCGCCTGCGGCGTCGCCGTCGGGGCAGCGATTGTGGAGGCGCGCCAGTTCATGAAAAAGATCGAAGCCATCATCAAGCCATTCAAGCTGGACGAGGTGAAGGAAGCCTTGCAAGAACTTGGTTTGCAAGGCCTTACTGTAGTCGAAGTCAAGGGTTTTGGCCGTCAAAAGGGCCATACGGAACTCTATCGCGGTGCTGAATATGTGGTGGATTTCCTGCCCAAGCTGAAGCTGGAAGTCGTGGTCGGCGACGACCAGCTGGATGCTGCCGTGGAAGCCATCACCAACGCCGCGCGCACCGGTCGCATTGGCGACGGCAAAATCTTCGTGTCAGAGATTGCCAATGTGGTGCGCATCCGCACCGGTGAAAGCGGCGCTGGCGCCATCTGAACGGGACTTGCCGCGATGCAGGCACGCTGCCAGTGTCGGCATGACAGTGTCATCGTTCAGGTGTCATCATTCCCAACATTCCTGTCCCGGAGCGGACAGCCCTCAAGGAGAAAACCATGTCGAGATTTGCAGACATCATGAAGCTGATTGCCGACGAGGATGTGGAATACGTCGATTTCCGCTTCACCGACATTCGCGGCAAGATGCAGCACGTCACCTTCGACATCGGCATGATCGATGAAGAGACCCTCGAAGAAGGCATCATGTTCGACGGCTCCTCGATTGCCGGCTGGAAAGCCATCAACGAGAGCGACATGGTGATGATGCCCGATCCGGAGAACGCCAAGATCGACCCGTTCTTCGAGCGGACCACGCTGGCGATCTTCTGTGACATCCTCGAGCCTGGCACGCTGAAGCCCTACAACCGCTGCCCGCGCGGCATCGGCAAGAAGGCTGAAGCCTATGTGAAGTCGGCCGGTATCGGCGACACCGTGTATTTCGGGCCGGAAGCCGAATTCTTCCTGTTCGACGACGTGCGCTTCTCGACCTCGGCAAACTCGACCGGTTACGCGTTCGATTCCACCGAACTGCCGATGAACTCCGACAAGGTCTATGCTGAAGGCAATTCGGGCATGCGTCCGGGCCCGAAGGGCGGCTACTTCCCGGTTCCGCCGATCGACAGCGCCCAGGACATCCGCACCGAGATGCTTTCAATCATGAAGGATCTGGGGCTGGCGCCTGAAAAGCACCATCACGAGGTGGCGCCCGCCCAGCACGAGCTTGGCCTGAAGTTCCAGACGCTGACGGTCATGGGCGACTTCATGAACCTCTACAAATACGTGATCCAGAATGTGGCTGCCGCCTATGGCAAATCGGCCACCTTCATGCCCAAGCCCTATTACAAGGACAATGGCTCTGGCATGCACGTCCACCAGTCGATCTGGAAAGGTGGCAAGCCACTGTTTGCTGGCGACAAATACGCCGACCTCAGCCAGGAATGCCTGTACTACATCGGCGGGATCATCAAGCACGCCAAGGCGATCAATGCCTTCGCCAACTCGACCACCAACAGCTACAAGCGTCTGGTGCCGGGCTATGAAGCCCCCGTGCTGCTGGCCTATTCGGCCCGCAACCGCTCGGCCTCGATCCGGATCCCCTATTCGACGTCGCCGAAGGCCAAGCGTCTGGAAGCCCGCTTCCCCGATCCGGCCGGCAACATGTATCTGACCATGACAGCGCTCTTGATGGCCGGTCTCGACGGGATCATCAACAAGATCGATCCGGGTCCGTCGTTCGACAAGGACCTCTACTCGCTGCCACCTGAAGAGCTAGCCGGTGTGCCGACCGTGGCCGCCTCGCTCGATGAGGCGCTCGCCGCACTCGATGCCGACCGCGACTTCCTGAAGGCCGGCGGCGTGATGGATGACGACTTCATCGACGCCTATATCGAATTGAAAAAGGAAGAGACCGACCGTCTCAACACCCACCCGCACCCGGTGGAGTTCGACATGTATTACAAGTGCTGATCATTGGATCGGATGCTTGAAACGGAAAGGCCGCCTGATGAGGGCGGCCTTTTTGGGTTGAAATCGAACCCGTCGGGAGCGCGCGCTTGAAGCGCGCAAAGTGCGCGGTGAAACCGCGCGCTCCCAAGTAAGGGGCGCGGTGCAACCGCGCGCTCCGCCACTCAACTCACCCCAGCCCAGCGCGCACATCCACCGGCGCGCCCAGCGCCTGACCCAGTTGGGTCAGCCGTTTGCGGATATATTCCGACGCCAGCGCCTGAGACCCTTCGGCCAGACGCAAGACCAGAACCCCATGTTCATAGCCCAGCTTGCTGGCGCGCAGCAGTGCGGCTGACCGGCCAGACAGGTCTGCACCCAGACGCAGCGCTGCACCCAGCGCATCGGCCCGTGCAATCCGCTCAGGGTCAAGCAGGCGGTTGACCATGTCCGGCTCGAAGCCTGATGCATCGGCGCAATAGCGCCGCGCGATCACGCGTGCGAGATAAACCCGCTCGGCATGCGACGCTGCAGGATAGGGTGCCCGCAGCACCAGTTCGAAAGCCAGCTTGGCCCGGTCATCCGGATGCAGCAACGCGCCGATGTCAGACAGGAGGCAGGCCACCGAGCGGATCACTACCCCGCGCTGCTCATTGAATAATTGTGGAAGATTGGCGAATGGCGGATTGACCCAGGCAAACAATTCCTCGGCAAAGGCGATGGCGCGCTGATCGCCGCCCAGCATCGCGATGGCTCCGGCCACCAGCGGGTCCATCTCGCGATTGCCGGGGCTGAGGCCCTCCAGCAGCAGGCCTTCGCGGACCCCAAAGGCCGACAGGACGACCCGGTCGAAGCTGCCGCGCGACAACACTTCGCGCAGGAGCAGTGCCGCGTACGGAAGGGTCTCGGCCCGCTTGGAGACACCAATCTTCATCCGCTCGAGCGACTTGCGGCTCTGGCCCAGAAGGAAGTTGCAAGTCTCCAGCGCTTGCGGTCGCGGGATCCGGTAATTGTGCAACACGGGCAGCGGATAGCCGTGTAGCGCCATGTCCACCTTGGCCAAGGAGCGCCAGGCCCCGCCGACGGCAAAGAACGAGCGTCCGGTATCGCCCGCCCTCAAGATGGCAGACCGGTCCAGAATCGCGCCCACATGGCGCCCTGCCGCATCGACATCCAGCGGATCAAGCTGGACCGGCAGCGACAGCGGCCCCAATTGCCAGCTTTCCTGCGCACCCAGAGCCTTCTGGCGCATCCGCACGAGCTCAAGGCTCGACCCGCCGAGATCACCCACCACACCATCGGCATCCGGGGCGCCTGCAAGCACGCCCTCAGCAGAGTAACGGGCTTCATCCTCGCCACTGATCACGCGCACGGTCAGGCCGCATGCCTCCTTGACCCGTGCGATGAAGTCCGGGCCATCGGTGGCGTCACGCACCGCTGCGGTTGCAATCGCATCGACCTGGCTGATACCCATTGACGCAATCAGCATCGAGAATCGTTTCAGCGCCTCCAGCGCGAGCA
>JALOSP010000047.1 GCA_025458365.1 Hyphomonadaceae bacterium | reverse complement strand
GTTGACCGGGCCCAGCAGCAACGTCTGGTCCGCGTCCCACAGTGCATCTGCCATCTCAAGCACCGGCACAGCTGCATCGGAATGTTCCAGTGCGGCCAGAAGCCGGTCGATCACCTCATGGTCAAGGCCGGGCCTGGCGGCATCATGGATCAGGATCGAGGATGGTGGGGCCTGGCGCTGGTCTTCAAGCCCGGACGCCAGAAGTGCTGCAAGACCCGCCCGCACGCTGTGCGTCCGCGTCGCACCGCCCACGCACAACAGCACGTCTGCCGGATTGACCCCCGCAGCCTGCAGGATCGTTGCAATTTGAGCGCCATCGCCTGAAGGATGCACGACCACAACCTGCGCGATGTCGCTGTGCGACAGGCCGGTCCGCACCGACCAGGCCAGTACCGGCAGCCCCGCCAATGGGAGATACTGCTTGGCTTGCGATGCACCAAACCGGGTTCCGCTGCCGCCCGCAACAATCAACAAGGCTGCGTTAGCGCTCACGGATGGACCCTCCCTGTCAATCGATGTGAATGCCTGCACTGTCCGGTGCAAGGCTGAAGTTGGCCTGCCCCGTCGTGCTGGCACGACGCGCCGTCGATGGCGCTGGTGTGGCCCGGACAGTGAGCAGGCGCAAGCAGGTCGTGATGTGGTTGGCAGCAAGATCGCCTTCTCGAGCGCATACATTCTGTGCAATGCTGCCTGATTTAAGGGCATGGTGCACGAGCTGCTCTGGCTCGCCGGGTGTTCTGCCTGTCTTTTGGGCGCGGAATGATAGGAGTTCGCAGGATGAATGGTGTGGCCGACATTTCTCCGGCTGCCGCAAGAGCGGCAGAGCGCGCTGCGTCCGCGCTGGCTATGCTGGACGTGCTGCCGCTTCCAGCACTCATCGTTCGGCCCGATACTACGATCCACTTTGCCAACCCTGCTGCCCAGGACGCCTTCATGCGTTCCCAGAAGGTCCTGGAGCGGTCGCGGCTTGACGCCATCGTCAAGCGCGACTCGGTTTTGCTGGATCTGGTGGCGCGGGTGTCTGGAGAGGCGCAGACCCTGAACGCGCGCGATGTGCCGTTGGAAGGCTTCGGGTTTCCGCCATTTCACGCCGATGTTGTGGTTGCAGCGCACGATGAGGATGGCTCGATTTCGATCATGTTGCGCCCGAGGCTGAAAGGGCGCGATCTGGAGGGTCAGGTGGGCGATCCCACGGGCTTCCGGTCGATGGCGGCGATGGGGCGCACGCTCGCTCATGAAGTGAAGAACCCGCTGGCCGGGATTCGCGGCGCTGCCCAGCTCTTGCACCATGATCTGGATGACAATGGTGCAGCGCTTGCCGAACTGATCATTGCCGAGACCGACCGGATCAGCCGCCTGATCGACCGGATGGAAAGCTTCGGCATGGATGTGCCGCTGGATTTCTCCCACCTCAACATCCACGAGTTGCTCGAGCGGGTCGCGGTGATGGCAGACACCGGGTTTGGTGCGGTCAGCGTGCGCCGCGATTTCGACCCGTCCCTGCCAGAGATCAGCGGCGACAGTGACCAATTGGTGCAGGTGTTCCTCAATCTGGCCAAGAATGCCGCAGAGGCGGCGTTGGCGAGGGGCGAGGAGGGTGAGGTTGTGATCTCCAGTGCCTTTCGTCACGGCTTGCGGGTTCGCGGACCGGGCGGCGGGCAACGCGACCTGCCCATCGAGGTGGCATTTTGCGACAATGGCACGGGCGTTCCCGGCGAGGTGATGGCCAGCCTGTTCGAACCCTTCGTGACGACCAAGGCAGGGGGCAACGGGCTTGGGCTGCCGCTCGTGCAGAAAATCGTGACCGCCCATGGCGGCCTGGTGGATTTTGAATCAAGTCCCGGTCGGACCGTGTTCAGGGTGCGGCTTCCCGCCAGCCCGGCGCACGGTCACGGCTGACGCACAGAAAGATAGAAGCCCAGATGTCCAAACACAGTATCCTGATCGCTGACGATGATGCCTCGATCCGCCTCGTGCTGTCGCAAGCGCTGGCCCGCGACGGCTATCAGGTGCGCGCGACCAGCAACGCGTCCACCTTGTGGAAATGGGTGAAGGAAGGCGAGGGTGACCTCGTCCTGACCGATGTGATGATGCCCGACGGCAGCGTGTTCGATTTCCTGCCCCGCATGCGTATGGACCGGCCAACGCTGCCGATCATCGTGATGAGCGCCCAGAACACCGTGCTGACGGCCATCGCGGCAGCCGAGAAGGGCGCCTATGAATATCTGCCCAAGCCGTTTGATCTGGATGTGATGATCTCCACCATCCGAAAGGCATTGGATGGGCGCAAGGACTATTCGGCGGCTGCCAAGCAGAGAAAAGCCGAAAAGGATGAAAAGCTGCCGCTGGTGGGACGCTCGCCAGCCATGCAGGAGGTGTACCGGATCCTGTCCCGTGTGGCCGGATCGGATCTGACCGTCCTGATCCAGGGTGAAAGTGGTGTGGGCAAGGCGCTGGTGGCACGCTCGGTCCACGACTTCAGCCGCCGCAGGACCGAACCCTTTGTCCGGCTTGGGCTGGCCTCTCTTGAGCCTGCCGAACTCGATGCCGCCATGCACGGACGTGACGAGAACGGCGGGATGCTGGGCGCAGTGCGTGGTGGTACATTGTTGCTGGACGGGCTCGCCGATTGCAGTCTGGCAACCCAGGCGAGACTGGCGCGGCTGCTGTCGGATGGCGCCAGCCTCGGCAATGTGCGCATTGTGGCAACAGCAGACCGAGACCTGAAGGCGATGGTGGCTCACGGCCTGTTCCGGGAAGACCTGTTCTACAGGCTGAACGTGGTCACTATCGAAGTACCCCCATTGCGCGACCGTCGCGATGATATCCCCGACCTGGCGCGTACCTTCCTGTCGCGCGCGGTGGGGCGCGGTCTGCCCGAACGGATGCTGGACAAGGCGGCTGCCGACGTGCTGGCAGGCTGGTCGTGGCCGGGCAATGTGCGCGAGCTGGAAAATCTGGTGTCGCGTCTGGCGGCATTGCATCCCGATGCGATCATCGATGCCGATGCCGTGCGCTCGGAGCTTTCGCGCGAGGTGCGCCCGGCGCCCGCTGATGTGGCGCTGGACGACAATGATGATCTTGAGACTGTTGCCCGGGCGGCGCTGCGTGCCATGTTCGTCCGGCTGCGGTCCGAGTCCGGCGCGATGCACGAACTCTACGAGACTGTTCTGGCCGCTTTCGAACGGCCCTTGTTCGAGCTGACCCTGGCCGAAACACGTGGCAACCAGATCAAGGCCGCCGAAATCCTCGGTCTGAACCGCAACACATTGCGCAAGCGGCTGCAGTCACTCGATATCGATCCGGGCGACCTCAAAGCCTGAAACGGCGACAACCTCACGCCTTGAGTGGTGCGCAGCGACAACACTGTTGCATTTCTGGCACAACTATGGTCAGAGCCTCGCCATGGCGGTCTTCGGCACCTTCCTTGGTCAAAAGCGCGCACGGGTGCAGTCTGCGGCGGCAGCAGATTTTGTTCAGATGGAATCATCTGAACGCTTGAAATCTGCTCAAGATCAAGAATCCGCTACGCCACTTCCTTTCAATGGAAATGAAGCGCGCACGAGGCCGGGTGTTGCGGGCCTGGATGGCGGCGGGCGTCAGGCGAGGGCTGCCGGTGTTGCAGTGGGCGACCCGGCTGGCATTGGCGAAGAGTTGCCAAAGTCGCGCGGTTTCCATGTGGCGGTTTTTGCGGTGTCTCTCGGGATCACCTTCTTCTCGCTGTTCTATACGGTCTCGGGCCGACAGGTCCTGACACCCGGCGCCAATTGGATCGGCATCGTGCTGTGGGCCAATCTGGGGCTGATCGGGTTCCTCGGCTATGTCGTGTGGCACCGGATCAGATTTGTCATGCGGGCCCGCCGCAATGACCAGTCCGGCGCCCGGCTTCATGTCCGGCTGGCCGTGCTTCTGGCTGCGGTGGCGGTGTTTCCTGCCGGTCTTGTCCTTTTGATCACCGGCATCACCAATGCCCAGGCGACGCAGGCCTGGTTTTCGGCACCGATCAGGGCTGCCATCGATATCACCTCGGCAGCCGGTGACCGGGAGATCGAACGCTCGGCGCAGGCTGTGCGGGCCGATCTCCTTCCCATGGCTGAAGACCTGAACGCTGCCGTGGTGCAATTGCGGCAGAATCGCTCGGCATACCGTGCCTATCTGGCCTCCCAGGCCGGACGGCGCGGATTTGTGTCGGCGACCTTGCTGCGTCGCGACGGCACCATTGTCGAGCAGGTCGTGCGGCCGGAAGGCGCACCCGATTTTGTGATGCCAAGCCTGGATGCGTTCAACACGGCCGGGCGTGGCGACGTCGCCGTCAGGTTCGATGAGCGGGCCGTGGTCCATGGCCTGTTCAAGCTCGAGAGCTACCCCGACACCTATCTTTCGGTCACACGGCTGCCGGAAGAGGATCAGGTGGCACTGCTCGAGCGGGCCGCCCAGTCGATCAGCGCCTATCGCCGGATCGAGCAGCGGCAGGGGGCCGTCCAACAATTCTTTCTGCTGGCCTACAGCCAGATCATTGCCCAGGTTATGCTGGGGGCAGCCTGGCTCGGCCTGACGCTGGCAACCCGGATTTCGTCTCCCATCGGTACACTGGCAGCCGCTGCCGAGCGGGTGGGTGAAGGCGACTTGAGCGTGCAGGTCAAACCAGACACCGGGTTTGACGAAATCTCGGTCCTGGCCAATGCGTTCAACCGGATGACCACCGAAATCAAATCGCAACAGGATGAACTTCTTGATGCACGAACCGAAGCCGAAGAGCGGTCAGCATTCATCGAAGCGGTGCTGGACGGTGTCGGGGCCGGGATTGTCAGCCTGGGCGAGGATGGGAGCATCAAGGCCATGAACGGGTCGGCGGCTGCCTTGCTGGGCGAGGCGCCCGAGCACCTGCGCTCATTGGGGCTTGACCGGGTGGCGCCGGAATTTGCGCTGGTCATCGCGCAGGCCAGACCCGGTTTGCCCGCCCAGAAGCAGGTCCAGCGGACAAGCGGCGGGGTCGAGCGGGTGTTTGACGTGCGCGCGACCTATGCAGGCGATGATCTGGTTGTGACATTCGATGACGTCTCGACCTTGTTTGCCGCCCAGCGTCAGGCCGCCTGGAAGGATGTGGCGCGGCGGATCGCCCACGAGATCAAGAACCCTCTGACCCCGATCCAGCTGTCGGCCGAGCGTCTGCGCCGCAAATATGCGGCGATCGCTGGCGAGGATCGGGCGACCTTTGAAAAAATGACCGATACCATCGTCCGGCAGGTGACCGATATCGGGCGGATGGTTGACGAGTTTTCCGCCTTTGCCCGGATGCCGACCCCACGGTTCGAGCCCTCTGATCTCGCCGAGCTGGTCCGGCAGGCCTGCTTTACCCAACGCATCGCCAGCCCCGATATCGAGGTGACAGCAGACACCCCGCCCGAGATGGTGACCGTGGCCATGGATCAGCGTCTGATTGCCCAGGCGCTGGCCAACTTGCTGAAGAATGCCGCCGAATCGGTCTCACAGGTGGCCGCGTCAACAGCAGGAGAGTCCGCGTTCCGCGGGGAAGTCCACGTGTCGATGTGGCTTGATGCGCGTGACGCTCACATTGCGATCATCGACAACGGGATCGGCCTGCCCGACAGCGACAGGCGCCAGCTTCTCGAACCCTATGTCACGACGCGTTCGAAAGGCACCGGTCTGGGGCTCGCGATCGTGTCACGGATCATGGAGGAACACCATGGAGCCATCGATCTGGATGATCGCACGGACGGCAGGCGCGGTGCCTGCGTCCAGTTGCGCCTGCCCCTGCATGGCGCCGGTGCCAAAGTTCAAGCCAACACCCCAGAGGAGACTGCCGCATGACGGCTGAAGTGCTGATCGTCGATGACGAAGCCGATATCCGCGAGCTGATTGGCGGTATCCTCGAAGATGAGGGTTATGTCGTGCGGAGTGCCGACAGTGCCGATGCTGCGCTGGACGCCATTCGTGCACGCAAGCCCGACCTCGTTCTGCTGGATGTCTGGCTGCAGGGGTCGAGGCTGGTCGGGCTGGAAATCCTGGGCGTCCTGCAAGGCATGGTTGACATGATTCCGGTCATCCTGATCTCTGGTCATGGCACCATCGAGACTGCGGTGACCGCGCTCAAGCGCGGAGCCTATGATTTCCTTGAAAAGCCGTTCAAGTCCGAAAGGCTCTTGATGCTGATCCAGAGGGCGCTGGAGCTGTCGCGCTTGCGGCGTGAAAACCAGCGGTTGCGCCAGCGGATGGTCGCCGATGACGAGATGATCGGCACCAGTGCCGCCATGACCTATCTGAGGGCACAGATCGAGAAGGTCGCGCCCATGAACAGCCGGGTCATGATCCATGGTCCGGCCGGGTCGGGCAAGGAAGTGATCGCCCGGATGTTGCATGCCCAGTCTGCCCGTGCGGACAATCCGTTCGTGGTGATCGCAGCCGCCGGTATCGCGCCTGAGCGGATGGAAAGCGAGCTGTTCGGCGAAGAGGCCCCGGACGGGCGCCCGACCAAGCTGGGCGTGTTTGAACGGGCGCACAATGGCACCTTGCTGTTGGACGAAGTGGCCGAAATGCCGCTCGACACCCAGACCAAGATCCTCCGAGTGCTGGTTGATCAGCGGTTCCGCCGTTTGGGCGGCACCAGTGCGGTGGAAGTCGATGTCCGGGTGATCAGCTCCACCGGTCGCGATCTGCGCGACCTGATCCAGGCTGGCGGCTTCCGCGAGGACTTGTTCCACCGGCTCAATGTGGTGCCATTGCGCGCCCCGCCGCTGGCCGAGCGTCGCGACGACCTGCCCTTGCTGGTCGAACATTTCGTGACCCGGATCTCTGAATCGAGCGGCGTGCCGCGCCGGGTGTTTTCCGATGAGGCGATGGCCGCTTTGCAGGCAGCCCCATGGCCGGGCAATGTGCGTCAGTTGCGCAATCTGGTGGAGCGGATGTTGATCCTCGCGCCCGGCAACCCGGCAGAGCCGATCACCACCGAAGCCCTGTCGCTGGACGGTGCAGGGGTCGGTGAATTGGCCGAGCGCACCGGCCTGCACCATCTGGTCGCCTTGCCCTTGCGCGAGGCGCGCGAACTGTTCGAGCGGGAATATCTGTCGGCTCAGGTCACCCGGTTTGGCGGCAACATCTCGCGCACGGCAAGCTTCATCGGCATGGAACGCTCTGCCCTGCACCGCAAGCTGAAGTCACTGGGGGTCGAAGGCCTGCGCACGTTCGAGGGCACCGCATGAGCAGGATCGCTTACGTGAATGGCCGCTATTGTCCGCTGGCCGAGGCCACTATCGCCATCGAGGATCGCGGACTGCAGTTTGGCGATGCGGTCTATGAGGTCTGGGCCTTGCGGGATGGCCGTCTGCTTGACGAGGAAGGCCATTATCAAAGACTGGCCCGCAGCCAGGCCGAACTGGGGTTTCCCGCCCCTGTGCCGCGAGGCCGGGTGGCGGCCGTGGTCGCCGAGACTGTCCGCCGCAACCGGTTGCGTGACGGGCTGGTCTATCTGCAGATTTCGCGAGGTACCGCGCCGCGCGACCATGTGGCGCCAAAAGGCATTGCACCCAACATGATCGTCACCGTTCGGCGCAAGGACTGGGCCGGGCCGGATGCGGCAGCTGCACGCGGCATCAGTGTGATCACCGTGCCTGACAACCGCTGGGGCAGGGTGGATATCAAGACCGTCAACCTCCTGCCCAACACGCTGGCCAAGCAGGCTGCGCTGGACGCCGGGGCCCACGATGCCTGGATGGTGGACCGGCACGGCTTCATCACCGAATCGACCGCGCAGAACGCCTGGATCGTGACCGTTGACGGCACGCTTGTGACCCGGCCCTTGGGCCATGACATCCTTCCAGGCATCACGCGGGCCAGTGTGAAGGCCATCGCCGAGAGCTTGCAAGTCAAGGTCGAGGAACGGACGTTCAGCGTTGCAGACGCCAAGGCAGCGAGCGAAGCCTTCATCTCGTCAGCCACCAGTTTCGTGACGCCAGTCATCAGGATTGATGGCGCG
>JALOSP010000046.1 GCA_025458365.1 Hyphomonadaceae bacterium | reverse complement strand
TTTCGCAGGCATCGGCACCGACGCCCGCGGCAACCTTCCACCGATCCAGGGCTTTGAGCAGCCGGTGGTCAGGATCAGGACGCTCGGCACCGGCGACGGTGGCACGATCGTGGTGCAGAAGGGCGAGATCGACGGCATTGCCGAGCGGGCGATCACCGTGATGAACACGATCAAGAGCTCGTGCAACTACAACCCGTTCGTCCTGAACGGGCCGTGAAAGGCACCCTGTCCATGCTTGTGGCTTACACGATGATCGGCGCCAGCGACCTTGAAAAGTCCTGGGCGTTTTATGATGCGGTGTTGGGTGTCCTCGGTGCCGAGCGCAATCTTCAGTACTCTGGTGAAAAGCGCACCTGGTATCAGGCGCCGGGGACGCCCGCTGGCATGCTGGCTGTGGGCACGCCGTTTGAAGGGCCCGCCAGCGGCGGCAATGGTGCGATGGTGGCAGTGATGGCGAAAGACACTGCAACAGTCGACGCCGCCCACGCCAAGGCGCTGGAACTGGGCGCCACCGATGAAGGCGCCCCCGGCGTGCGCGGCCCCACATGGTACGGTGCCTATTTCCGCGACTTCGACGGCAACAAGATCGCCGTGTTCACCCTGGTCCGGGGCTGAGGGCCTTTGTCACTGCCCGCCATTCTCTTCTCTGGCTATCCCCTCGACAGGGCAAGCGAGCGCCGTCGCGAGGCGGACTGGATCGCAGGGCTTCTGGCCGATCCGGGCAGCGATCTTGTGCTGCTCGATCGCGGGCGGCCGGTGCTTGACGTGACGGTGGGCGAAGATGGCGCACAAGGCCCTTTGCGCCTGTCGGTGGCGGCCCGTGCGGCGCTGCTGGGCGAGGATGCGGCAACCCTGTTCATGGGTCTGGAAGGCGATGGACGCGCGGTATTTGCCGCCCAGGTGCCGCAAGGCGTGGAGCTGGATGTCGGGCCGCTTCAGGGCCTGGGCGAAGCCGTGGAGATGCGCGCCGCGGCCATGGGGCCTTTGCGGGATGGCGACCTTGCCCTGATGGGCACCGCACGGGCCATCTTCGAATGGCACGGCAGTCACGGCTTCTGTTCCAAGTGCGGCCACGCGACCGACATCACCGATGCGGGCTGGAAGCGGGTCTGCCCGGCCTGCAAGACCGAGCATTTCCCGCGCACAGACCCGGTGGCGATCATGCTGCCCGTGCGCGACGGGCAGTGTTTTCTCGCCCGCTCGGCAAGGTTCCCGCGCAATTTCGTATCGTGCCTGGCTGGCTTCATCGAGCCGGGCGAAACGTTTGGGGAAGCCTGCACGCGCGAGGTGTTCGAAGAGGCCGGCTTGCGCGTGACCACCGCGCGCTATGTGGCCGATCAGCCGTGGCCATTCCCCTCGCAGCTCATGATCGGCCTGATCGCCGACGTGGCCGATGGCCCGGTCACACTGGCCACTGAGGAGCTGGCCGAAGGCCACTGGTTCACCCGCGACGAGGCCCGCGCCTTGCTCTCCCCGTCAGGCGTGGACAAAGAAGGGCGCACCTTCAATTGCCCGCCTCGCATGGCCATTGCCCATTGGATCGTGCGGGCCTGGGTGGATCAGGCCTGAAACCGGTACCAGCCGGGAAGTTTCAGCGCGGGCAAGCAGTGCTGGAGAAACCGATCAGCTTCACGTCCGGCGCGAGATAGCCGTCCCTGACCGGCTCCTCCCGGCACAGGTCTGTGGACAGGTATTTCTTGTTGTCATCGCAGAACACGGTGGCCACCACTGGTGCGCCGTCATGCATCATGGCCGCCTTGATCGCGCCGATCAGATTGGCACCGGAAGAAATCCCCACGCCAATGCCCAGATCCCAAGCCAGTCGCTGGGCCATCAGGATGGCGTCGCCGTCATTGACCGCAATCACCGGGGCCAGCCTGTCCAGCTTCACGATCTCCGGGATGAAATCGTCAGACACGCCCTGGATCCGGTGGCTGCCGGTCTTGTGGCCGGTGGACAGGGTCGGGCTTTCGGCGGGTTCGATCGGGTGAACCAGACAGGCCGGATTGCTGGCGCGCAAACCCTCGGCAAACCCCATCGCCGTGCCGCCGGTGCCAACCCCGGCCACGAAGATGTCGGGCCGCAAGCCCAGTATCTCCAATTGAGCGACAAGCTCCGGCGCCGAGGCGCGGGCATGGGCGCGCGGATTGTCGGTGTTGGCAAACTGGCGCGACAGGAAGACCGTGGGGTCAGCAGAAGCGGCAGCTTGCGTGTTGGCGATAGCGCGCAGGAACCCGCCTTCGACCCGGCTGACCAGTTGCAGATCGGCGCCGTAAGCCCGCATCAGGAGCTTGCGCTCCTCGCTCAGCCAGTCCGGCATGTGGATCGTCACCGGATGGCCCATGGCGCGACCGACGGCGGCGAGCGCGATCCCGGCATTGCCGCTTGTCGCCTCCATGATCGTGTCACCGGGTTTCAGGGCACCTGACAGTCGCGCCTGGGTCAGGATCATCAAGGCCATCCGGTCCTTGATCGAGCCGGTGAAATTGTAGTGCTCGGCCTTGGCATGCACCGTCAGCGGCCTGCCCCGGTATTCCAGATGGATCGACAGCAGCGGCGTGTTGCCGATCAACCGGAACAGCGGCTCCAGCGCCGGACAGCAGGCGGTTGCGGCTTTCGCGGCATCATCACTGATCAGGTCAAAAGGCATCAACGTCTCTCCACGCGCACAGATTGACATGGCATCGGCGCGAAAGCTTCGCAAAGGGTTTGGCGCAGGGCTCCAGATGTGATAATTTTCTTCGTTGCATACGGAGTATGTTGGTATGACTTTCGACGAAACGGATCGTTCCCTGCTAAGAGCACTCCAGAAAGACGCGACCGAATCACTGGAAAGCCTGGCCGCGCGGGTCTCGGTGTCGCTCAACACCTGCTGGCGCCGGGTCAAGCGACTGGAAGAGGCAGGCGCCATCCGGGCCCGTGTCGCGCTGGTCGATCCTGACGTGATCGGCCTGCGCCAGACGGTGTTTGTGGCGGTGCGCACCAATGACCATTCCGTGGCCTGGCTGGAAAAGTTTGCAGCAGCCGTGCGTGCCGTGCCCGAAGTGGTGGAATTCTACCGGATGGCAGGCGACGTGGACTATCTCTTGAAGCTGATGGTGACGGATGTGCGCGACTATGACCGGGTCTATCGCAAGCTGATCGCCAGCGTGGAGATCAGCGACGTCAGCGCGACCTTCGCCATGGAATGCATTAAGAACACCACCGAGCTGCCGGTGTGAGGGCACCTTAACCCCCGATTCACCATCTTGCGCGCGTATCGGGGCATGGGCGCACATGTGCGTCTGCTGCTTGCCACGGCCACCCCATGCTGACTGTCCACGCCCGAACCCTGGACCCGCTGTCGCGGGCGGTGCGCATCGCGCTGGGGGAGAAACGCGCGGTCTTTCATGTGCGCGAGGCCCCGCCATTCAGTGCCGACGCCGCGCTTCTGGCACTTGACCCTGACGGGCGCACACCGGTTCTGGTGGACAATGCCTGGGGCCAGGATGGCGCGATCAGCGAATTGTGGGCCTTGTTCGAATACCTCGACGAATTGATCCCGACCCCGCCGCTGTTTCCAGGCGGGCCGCTGGAGCGGGCCTCGGCGCGCGCCATCACAGTGCAGGCGATCCGCGCCTTCAAGCCGCTGGTCGAGACTGTGGTGACCGAAAAGGCGATGAAGCGGATCGAGCGGGCGGGTCCGCCCGATACAGCCGCCCTGCGCCAGGCACAGGACACTGCCTGCAGCCTGATCGAGCAAGCAGGCAGCGCCGCCGATGCCGCCGATGGCTGGTTGTGTGGGCGCAAGCTGTCGCTGGCCGACGTGATGGCGGCGGCCCATGTTTCAGTGCTGGACCATCTGGACGCGGTGGACTGGGACCGTTGCCCGGCCGGTCGCGGCTGGTTTGCCCGGATGAAGCAACGCCCGTCGTTCCGGCCACTGCTGGCCGATGTGGTGCCGGGGATCCCCGCGCCCGCACACTACGCCGATCTCGACTTTTGAGCGAAGCGGTCGCACTCTGGACATCCTGAACAGAGACGGAACCCACGATCATGTCCCACCTGACCTTTCGCACCCCATCTGCAACCGCATTTGCCCTGACCGTGCTGGCTGCGTCTTCCGCCTGTGGGCCAAAACCGGAGGCTGCCGCCACCGCCACGCCCCCGCCCGCCGCTGCCGCCATGCCCGCTGAGACCGGCACCGACCTGCAACCGGGACTGTGGCGGATGACCTTTGCGATGACCGATATCGAGGCCCCCGGCGCGCCACCGGAAGTTGCGGCTGCCTTGAAAGGCATGACCCAGACCTCCAGCGAGACCAGCGAGAGCTGCATGACCGTCGCTGACAGCAAGGATGGCCTGTCCAAGATTGTCGGCGAGATGCGTCAGGGCGAAAGCTGCACCACCAAGGACTACAGCAATGCCAATGGCCGGGTGGTGGCCAATATCGAATGCGGCAAGGGTGGTGAAACCGGCACCATCGCCATGACCGGCACTTACTCGGCCACCACCATGGACCTGACCATCAAGGGTGCGATGCCGTCCGGGTCCGGCGTTGCCAACGCCAGTGTGACGATGACGCTCAAGGGTGAGCGGATCGGGGATTGTCCGGGGTAAACTGCATGAGACCTGCGCGAAAAACCGTCATGAATACAGTCTCAAAAGAAAAAACTGCAATTGATTGGAAAAGAACTTCTGCCTAATGTCGAAATCTGCAAGGCTCCGGCGTCCTTGGGGTATCGAAGCCCCCAACGGAAAAGGAGTTCCCCATGGTTTTCGAAGTGACCCCACTCTACGCGCTGCCAGCAGCCGTGATCTATCTTGCGCTGTGGATGCGCGTGACGGCCATGCGGTCTGGGAAAGGCGTGTCGATTGGCGATAGCGGCGATCCCGGCTTGCTGTTGCGCATCCGTCAGCATGGCAACAATGGCGAGTGGACGGCCTTTATCCTGATCCTGATGATCCTGGCTGAAGGCATGAATGCGCCCGACATCTACTTGCATGTCTCAGGTGCCTTGCTGCTGATCGGGCGGATTGCCCATCCGTTCGGACTGAAAATCGACAATGCCGGTCACCCGCTGCGCTATGTCGGCAATGGCACCAACATCCTTGCCGCGCTGAACGCCATGATCTGCATTGGCGTCAACATTTTTGCAAATTGATCAAACCGGAACCTGAGAAAGGACAGTCCGATGCAATACATGATGCTGATGTACAACGATCCGGCGCTGGAACCAGCCTACGGCACGCCAGAGTTCCAGGAAATGATGGGCGGATTCTTCGCTGCCAATGACCGGATGAAGGCCGATGGCGTGCTGGTCTCCGGTGAAGGCCTCCAGGGTGTGGAGACAGCCACAACACTGAGGATCAAGGCCGGCAAGGTGGAAACCATGGATGGCCCGTTTGCCGAAACGCGCGAGCACCTCGGAGGTTTCTACGTGATCGACGTTCCCGATCTGGACGCCGCCCTGAAGTACGCCGCCATGATCCCGTCTGCACACTTCGGTGCTGTCGAAGTCCGTCCGCTGATGGACTACAATCCGGCTGGCTGACAGACCAACCGCACCATGACCGAAGCCGCCTCCGCAAGGGCCATTGCTGTGGCCAAAGAGCTCGACCGCATCATGCGGTCGGATCGGGGGCGGCTTCTTTCGATCCTTGCAGCGGGTTTCCGCGACCTGTCGCTGGCCGAGGAGGCCTTGCAGGACGCCTCCGTCTCCGCCCTGTCCCACTGGAGCCGGACCGGCCCGCCACAGTCTCCGCAAGGCTGGCTGCTGACCGTGGCCAGACGCAAGGCGCTCGACAAGGTCAGGGCCAGTGGCAGAGACACGAAGAAAGTCCAGGAACTCACCGTGCTGATCGCGCGCGAGGAAACCGAACCCGAAGACATTCCAGACGAGCGGCTGCGGTTGATCTTTGCATGCTGCCACCCGGCACTGGAGATGAAGTCTCGCCTTGCGTTGACGCTGCGCTCGGTGTGCGGGGTGACCACACCTGAGATCGCCCGGCTGTTCCTCGATGAGGAACCGACCATGGGCCAGCGCATCAGCCGGGCAAAAGCCAAGATCGCCAAAGCCGGGATCCGGTTCGAGGTGCCCGAGCCGGAACACTGGGCGGCCAGGCTCGATGCTGTGCTAACCACGATCTACCTGATTTTTACCACGGGCTATGTTGCAGGTCCGGGGGAGGCTCGTGACCTGTGCGGCGAGGCCGAGTTTCTGATCAGGTTGGTCAATGACCTGCGGCCGGACGAGCCTGAGATCGAAGGCGCTCTTGCCATGATGCTGCTGACCGGCGCGCGCCGTGCTGCACGGATCGACAGCAAGGGTGCCAGCGTGCCACCCGCAGAGCAGGACCGGAGCCTTTGGGACCATGCGCGGATCGATGAAGGCCGCACCGTTCTGACCCGCGCCATCCAGCGCCGCGAACCGGGACCCTTCCAGATCAAGGCCGCGATTGCAGACTGCCAGATGGCAGAAGGAGGCCCGGACTGGGCCCAGATCGCCGGGCTTTATCACGCGCTCTACAGGTATGAGGCGACGCCGGTGATCATGCTGAATGCAGCGGTCGCGGTAGCCGAGGTGGGCGATCTGGCGGCAGCGCTTGCAACCGTGGAGTCACTGGCTGCCGAGCTTTGTGACTATCAGCCGTGGCACGCGGCGCGGGCGGCCCTGCTGGCCGAAGCGGGCCGCCCGAAAGACGCCGCAGCCAGTTACAAGCAGGCCATCGCACTGGCGCCGGGCCAGGCAGAAGCCTTGTTCCTCGAGCGCCGTTTAGCTGCCTTGCGCCAATGACGCACGGCGAGAGGCTCTACAGGTCAATCTCGCCTACAGCATCAAGCGCCACGGCACCGGCCATCAGGACATGCCCGTCTTCTGCGCGCCATTCGACAGCCAGTGGTCCGCCGGTCAGTTCGACCACCGCCATCCGGTCCAGCAGCTTGCGCCGCACACCTGCCACCAGCGCCGCGCAAGCCCCGGTGCCACAGGCCAGGGTCTCACCCACGCCCCGTTCCCAGACCCGCAGGCGGACCCGGCCGCGATCCACGATCTGGGCAAAGCCGACATTGACCCGCTCTGGAAACAGCGGGTGATATTCGATCATCGGGCCGACTTCGCGCACCGGTGCGGCATCCACATCATCGACGAAGAACACGCAATGCGGATTGCCCATGGACACTGCCGACGGGCCCCACAGCACCGGATTGTCGAGCGGGCCGACCTGCAGCTCCATGCGGATGGTTTCCATCGGCTCTGACAGGGGGATCTGCGTCCAGTCGGTGCCGGGCACGCCCATATCCACCATGGCCGTCATCGGCTCGGCACAGGCCCAGGCATGCAGCAGGCCCGCATTGGTGGCAATGCTGATATCGGGCCTGCCAGTATCATCCATGATCTTCCAGCCGACTGCACGGGTCGCATTGCCACAGGCATCGACCTCGCTGCCATCCGCATTCCAGATGCGCATGAACACATCGGCTTTGTCCGATGGCTCCAGCATCACAAGCTGATCACAACCCGGCCCGGTCGCGGGGTCGGCAATCGCGCGCACCTGGTCTTCAGTAAGGACCACGCGCCGCTTGCGGGCATCCAGCACGACAAACCGGTTGCCCAGCCCGTTCATGTGCCAGAACTCCAGCATCCTAGCGCCTGGTCCCCGGCTTGCCGCCGGAAAGCGTCTTGGTGCTGCGCGGGAACGGCTTCACATCCACCTTGGTGCGATGCTCGGCATGTTTCACCGGGCAGGCATCAGGCCCAAGGCCCCGGAAATAGGCTTTCTGCCACTTCTGCGCGGCAGCGTCACTTTGCGGGTCCTTGAGGGCCTCATTGAAGGCATTGCGGCTGTCCTGCCACTCGTTGAACGCCTTTTTCAGTTCCGGGTCGGCATCGATCGGCAGGAACACAGGCTGGACCTGCTCGATGGCCGACAGGCTGATCGGGAACAGGTGGGCGAATGGCTCTCCCTTCATGAAACGCACCGGATGAAACGGACGCGTCAGCTTCCAGTTCATGGTGAAGCTGTAGTGGCTCCAGTCGGTCTCGATGAT
>JALOSP010000045.1 GCA_025458365.1 Hyphomonadaceae bacterium | reverse complement strand
TCAGCTTGAACAAGCTGCCCGGACGCTGCCGATCAGGCCGCGAGGTCAAGCGCC
The DNA here is from genome assembly GCA_025458365.1 of Hyphomonadaceae bacterium. Lineage (GTDB taxonomy): Bacteria > Pseudomonadota > Alphaproteobacteria > Caulobacterales > Aquidulcibacteraceae > JALOSP01. The sequence goes on along the minus strand of JALOSP010000045.1, from coordinate 7,980 downwards.
CAGGTGGCCTCCAGTTGATCCGTCACGGTCGGGTCAGGAACCGGCATCCTGCTGATGCAGGTTTCGAGCGCGTCCAGCAACAGGTCCAGCCTGTCATTTTCGCGCGTGTCTTCGATCTTGTGGCAGGCGTGGGCAATGGTCGACCGGTCGCGGCCAAAGGCCGCCGCAGTCCGCTGCAGGCTCATGCCGAACCCGACATGGGTCAGGTACATGGCCAGTTGCCGGGCGGTGGCCTGCGCGGGCGTGCCGCGCGTCGGGCCGAGCAGGCTGGCATCCTGACCGGTGGCATAACGCACGATTTCACTGGCCAGCCGGGCGTTGGCCATGTCGGCGCGCAGCCGGATCAGGGCAGGGCTGTTGTCTGCCGATGGCTCGGTGGTCGCAGATTGGTGAGACGATGTGTTCGCGAAGGGGGGCGGCATGATGCGGCAGCTCCAGTCAGGGGATCCGGCCGGACCACCATGGCCGGCCGTGACTGGAAAGCTCGTGCAATCCAGCCGCCCTGAGGATTGCCGGCTCTCTGTCCCGCGTCAGGCTGTCCAACCGGACAGGGTCTTCCTTGTCAGGGTCCAGCCGATGAGGGTCGATCCAAGCGGGGTCGAACCGGCCGGGCTTGTGGCAGTCAGGCTGTCACCGGCAATTGTTCCAGCGCCCACTGTGGCGCGCGCCTGCCAACCAGCGCCACGTCCAGCCCGAGAACCGCCTCGACCTGCCCCTCCGCCCCGAGCGGAAGCCTGAGCCAGAACCGCACGCCTGTATTGCGCCCGCCCATCTGCTCGCAGCGGCCTGCCTGCGGGTGGCCTGTGGCAAAGGCGGCGGCGAAGGCTGGAAGGGCCGACGGGCAATCAGGGTTTTGCAGGACCTCGTGCGGGTTGGCACCAAACACATCGCGCAGGGAAGACCCTGCCATCCGAACGCACAACCCACCATCCGATGATCGCTCAACCAGCGAAATGAAGGGGAGAAGCGGACCGAAGCATCGCAACTGGATCTGCGACTTGCTGGGGAAGGCATGGCCAATGGCTGCCTGTTGCCAGACGTCAAACAGCTTGCGCTGCTCTTCCAGTACAAGATGTGTCCTTGATGCTGCCACGTTCGCTGCCCCCAACGTGCTGTGAGTTATGGGTGATTTGCCCCCGGTCAGGCAAGCGGATTCATGCATTTTTAGGAAAGAAAATTTCATTGAATCCGGGAGTTAATGTTCTGCGAGCGAAATGACCGAATCAAGGCCTTGTGTTGAATCAGGTTTTTGCAAATGCCTGCCACTGCAGATTCGCATCGGTCGGATCGCACTTCTGCCCGAATTGTGCGCGATTCATCGCTGATTAACTGTGCCGCTCCTAAGGCTGGGGGTCAGGCTTAACGAAGGGTTGAGAGCGTGGCAGGGCGCGGTCGCAGCAATGGCTCTGGCGGGAACAGTCGCCGGGCCGGTGGCAGTCATGCCGACCGGTATGATGGTGGCTATGACGACCGCCCCCCGTCGCGGCCACAGGCGCGCGGGCGTGCTGGCGGCCATAATGGCGGTCGGCAAGGCGGTCGGGGCGGCGGTCGCAAGCAGCCCCGGCGCGGTCGCGGTTTCTGGGGCACGCTCGGCTATTGGGGCGCAGTCATGGGGCTGTGGCTCGCCATCGCAGGCGTTGGCGTGTTCATCTGGGTCGCGTCCGACTTGCCCGATCCGGAAGAATTGCTGGCCAAGACCGACCGGCCTTCGATCACCTACGTGGACGTGACCGGTCAGGTGCTGGCCAGGCGTGGCGCTTCGGATGCACCGCCGGTCGATCTGCAATCGCTCCCTGACTATGTGCCAGCTGCCATTCTGGCCATCGAGGACCGGAAGTTCTACCGCCACTTCGGGTTCGATTTCGAAGGTCTGGCGCGCGCGACCTATGTCAATGCCCGGGCTGGGCGGGTCGTCCAGGGTGGTTCGACCCTGACCCAGCAGCTTGCCAAGAACCTGTTCCTGTCGTCCGAACAGTCGATCAAGCGCAAGGCGCAGGAATTGCTGCTGTCCTTGTGGCTGGAGAGCCGGTTCACCAAGGAGGAAATCCTCTCGCTCTACATGGCTCGCGTTTACTATGGTGCGGGTGCCTATGGCATGGTGGATGCTGCCGAGCGGTACTTCAACAAGTCTCCATCCGAATTGACTGTCGCAGAGGCGGCCATGCTGGCAGGATTGCTCAAGGCGCCGTCGCGGCTCAATCCGGTGTCCAACGCCGATCGTGCCGCCGAGCGTGCAACCCTTGTGCTCAACGAGATGCGCAAGGAAGGCGTGATCACGGAAGAACAGCGGCTGGCCGCCGTCAACACGCCGCTGCGGTTTGCCGCGACCGCGCGCGGTTCGGGGATCAACTATTTTCTCGATTGGATCGAGGCTGATGTGGGTGCCATTGTTGGTGAACCGACGGAAGATGTGATCGTCGAGACGACGCTCGACCTGTCCCACCAGCGGGCCGCCGAGACAGCGCTGAACAATGAATTTGCCGCCAGCGGGCGCAGCAGCCGGATGAGCCAGGGCGCCGTGATCGCGATTGCCGGGGATGGCGGCGTGCGGGCCATGATCGGTGGCCTGTCTTACAATGACAGCGAGTTCAACCGGGCGACCGAAGCCAGCCGCCAGCCCGGCTCGTCCTTCAAGCCCTTCGTCTATGTGGCCGCGCTCGAGGGTGGCGCAACACCCTGGTCAACCCGGGTGGACCGTCCGTTCAGGGTTGGTGACTGGCAGCCCCAGAACTATTCGGGCGGCTATTCCGGCCAGATGCCCCTGATCACGGCGCTGGCCCGTTCGGTGAACACGATTGCCGTGGCGCTGGGCGAGGAATACGGACGCGACAACGTGGTTCGTGTTGCCCGCAGACTCGGGATCAGGTCACGGCTCGATCCGGAAGTGACCCTGGCGCTTGGCACCGAGGTCGTGCGTCCCATCGAACTCGCCACTGCCTATGTGCCATTTGCCAATGGCGGGTATGGCGTGGCAGCGCACGGCTTCAAGCGGGTCCGCACACGTTCGGGCACCATTCTGTGGGAGCGGCCCCAACCGCAACCGCGTCAGGTGCTTGATGACGGCGTGGTGCGCAACATGAACCTGATGATGGCCCAGGTGGTCTCTGCCGGGACGGCCACGGCCGCGAGGCTTCCCGACCGGCCAGTGGCGGGCAAGACCGGCACCACCAGCGATTACCGCGATGCATGGTTTGTTGGCTACACCGGTGGCTATGTGACTGCCGTCTGGGTTGGCAATGATGACTTCGGCAGGCAGATGAACCGGGTGACCGGCGGCGGTGCGCCAGCCAGAATCTGGCGCAGCTTCATGCAGACTGCGCTGGCTGGCACCAGGGCAACGGCCTTCAAGCTTCCAGTACCGGGCGAGGCAGCACTGCCAGCCAGTCAGGGTGCGGAAACCGGGCTGGAAGGTGTGCCGCCGATCGCGCTGGATGCGACTGGTGATGCTGTTGGTCCGGACGGCTCGGTCCCCGGCGTGATCAGCGACGGCGGAACCCCCGTGGCTGCCGGTGATGGCGCCAATGGCCCGGTTGACGGGCCTGCTCCGTCCATCCCGGCAGGTGAAGCAGGCCCTCCGGTCTTCACCCCGCCAGCACCAGGCGAAACTGCACGGCCTGCCAGCCCTGCTCCAAGGGTGCGGACGATTGACGAGCTGATTCGCGAGGCCCAGGCCCAACAATCCGAATCCGTGCCGGAGCCAGTCAGGCCCTGAATCCGCCAGCACGGCCCGTGTGCAGATTTCCTCAGCCGAGATTTGCAGGACCCCCATTGCGCTTTGCTGCGTAATCGCATTGTCTGCAGCCGTGGGCGTGACCACCGGAGGAACAGGTGATGGCGATGAGCAGGGTCGAAACGCGGTGTGTGCGGGACGGGGTGGCAAGCCTGCCACGATGGTCGCTACTGGCTGCGATGCTCGTTGCGATGCTGGCGGCATTGCTGGTTTCACCTGCACACGCCCAACAACGCAGGGCTCCTGCTGCGGCGGCATCCACGCCGATGGATGCGCTTGCCGCGCGACTGGGCCTTGTCGCAAGCCCGTCAAACCGGTTGACGGCGGCTTCGGTCCGCACCACCGGCAACACGCGCACCTGGTCCAATCTGCGGTTGAGCAACGAAGAGGGCGTGGTGACCACGATCACCACTGTCACCCTGGAGGCGCTTGATCCGGTGGTGTCGGCGACATCCAGGTTCCGGCTGGAAATGGTTGGCCTGTCCGATACGGGCGGGAGTGTGGCCAAGGTCGAGTTGGTTGGCGCCCTGGCGGGTACAGGCGGCAGCGTACCACAGTCGGACCTGCTGGAGCTTGGTTCCTACAAGGGCTTCGTCGGCACGGTCGCGGTGACAGGGCTCGAGTCGCGCGATGGCGATGATCGGATTACGGTGGCCCGCTTCGAGGCGGCTTTCGTTCCCGGCGGGCCAGATGGCGGACGTCTTTCCGGGATGAGCCTTGGTGACATCCAACTGAAAACAACCCTTGATCGACCCTCGGAGGTCGCAGCCGATGCCTCTGCCGAACCTGCAACCGAGGCCCCTGCCGACCCAACACCGCTCGAAGTCCGAATTGCGGGCTTCACCCTTGCCGGGCTGAACGAGCAGGCTGCTGCCTTGCTGGCATCATCCGGCAATGATGACAGCCTTGGCCTCGACATTGACCTCGACGGCAAGGAGGCCATGGCGGCCGCCCGCCTTGCTGCGTTCGAGACCTTCGAGATCAGAGGCGTGCAATTCACCAGCGGCGGCGCCAGTGGCGAGCTTGGCCGGTTTCTCATCAGTGGGGCGGATCCCCAACGGGTCGCCCTTGTGGAATTCACCGATCTGGTTGGGCGCTACAAGGAACCGTCACCTGAAGAGGGCAGTTTTCTGGGGGCTTCCGAGATTGTCTTCCGTACCGGTCGTGTCGCTGTGCTTGGCATCAAGACCCAGGCCATGCTGACCGCCGGAGAAGCGCTCGGTGGTGATGAAGAAGCGCGCGCGCTGCCTGTGTCGCGCGACTTTACTGGCGGCCCGATGGATGGAATCTTCGAAACGTTCGAGATCAATGCCGTGTCGCTCGGCCTGGCCGACCACGCGATTTCCCTCGACCGAATGGCCTACCAGATTAGTCGCGAGGCCGACGGGTTCGTTACCGCCACGACACTGTTGCCGATGACTCTCAAACTTGTGCTCGGCGAGAGTTCAGACGCGATCCCGCAGTTGCAGCAGGCCCGGTCGATGATGGTTGCTGTCCTTGGAGAACCCGAGTTCCGGTTGAAGTTGGGCGGTACAACACTGCTGGATCGCACCACAGGGATCATGACTGGGCGCGACACCATGATCACGATCCAGGATGCTTTCGACATCGGCTTGGACTGGGCCGTAGGCGGGATGCCGGAAGCGATGGCTGCCATGACCTACAAGGAGTGGCTGGGCCTGTCGGCGCTTGAAGCCGAAATGGACAGCGCTGAAGCAGCAGTCGCGGCCGCCGCAGAAGCTGCCGCTTCCGATCAAGAAGCCATCGATGCGGCAAGTGAAGCCGTGGACTCTGCAGCTGCAGCTGCTGCGGCCGCCGCCGCAGCTGAGGCCGTAGCTGGGGATGATTTGACTGCCGGTGACGATGCCCAATTCGATGGCAGTGTCGGCGATGTCATGGCCCGCAGCAATCCGTGGACCCAGCTGCGTGAAGGTTCACCGTCTGTGTTCGAGCATGTGACGATCCGTTCGGCACGCTTTGTGATCGCAGATCGCGGCTTGCTGGAGCGGGTTTTCACCGGTGTTGCCGCGCTCAGCGGCGAGACTGCCGCCAGCATGCGCAACTCGCTTGCCCAGACGCTGGAGGGTTCGGCCGGGGAACAGGAGTGGCAGGACATGCGGCGCAAGGCTGCACGGTTCATCCGTGACGGCGGCATGCTGTCGATCGCTTATGCGCCGGCTCAACCGTTGCCATTGCGTGACTTGGAAACACCCGGTGTGTTCCGCAGCACTGATGTGCGGACTGTGTGGCGTGATCCGCGGGCCAAGTAATCCGTGAGCATGTTCATCGCGGTGGCGCGAACAGCATGGCCGGTTGTGCCATCGGGCACCTGCCAGTAAGGCGGGTGCTCTGGTGGATGCCGGTGCGGGCGGGCTCTGAGTGAGGATTGTGACGATGATTTTGAGACGGATTGCGGCGCTCGCCGTTACCGCAACCGTGCTGGCAGCCGCAGGTGCTGCGGTGCCGGTGCAGGCGCGCCAGGCCACCAGTTCGGATGATGAACGGGCAAGCTGGATCAATCTCGATGCCGTACGGGTCGCCGGGCTGTTCCTTCTCGGAGGCGCGCTGGTCTGGCTTGTCGTCGACACTGATGAAGCCGACAGCCAATAGGTCAGGCGGTCAAAGCCGGTCTGCCTGCCTGTCGCAGCATCGCCGGACGCGGTCGGTCTGCGGCCATTCCCGTTGCAGCCGGTAATCAGAACGTCCGCTTGAGCTCCAGATAGAGTTCGTAGCCTGAATCCCGGTCACGGTACTGGACTTGCGATATCTGCCCGGTGCGCCGGTCCGGGGTATAGTCATACCGGTAGCGGCGGAAAGTGTTGCCGAACGGGGTCTCGACGCCGACCTCGACGGACATGCCGAACACGTTGCGGCGCTCGATCCAGGCACCCCAGAACTCGAGCGGCTTCCACTCGAACTCCTGGGTCGGGCGGTACTGGAAACTGTGATCGCCGCGCCAGTACCACGCCCCATACCGCCACAGGCCGCCCGGCACATCACGCCGGACCCCGGCTTCGAAGCTCTTGCCGTTCCAGCCGCCAAAGTTCCGTTCCCGCCCGGACAGGGGATCGAGCACCTCGCTATTGCGCCAGCGCCAGCTGAAGTCGGTCTCCAGCCCGGCCAGCAACCCGTCCAGCGGGATCGTGGCATTGATGTTGTAACCATGCCGGGTTGCGTCCGGCACATTGCCCAGCCCGATATTGTTGCCAAGGAAAACCAGTGTCAGGTGATCGGTGATGTCTTCCACGACATAGGTCGCCGTCAGGCTGCCACGCCGCCCCCAGCGCCGTTCAACGGTCACCTGGGCCGTGGTTGCCTGCTGTGGACGCAAGTTCGGGTTCCCCCGGTTCTGGTTGCCGTCGCCCACTTGTGCACTGTCGGCGAAGGCACCGAAGTCCAGCTGTCCAACCCCTCGCTCGACCTCGCCACGTACGGTCCAGCGACTGTTGGGTTGCCACGTCAGTTTCACCCGCGGCTTCAGATAGGTGAAAGACCGTTCCTGGGCCGCATCGCCTGACTGGGTGATTGTGGACCATTCATTGGTCAGCGTGGTTTCAAGCGACAGGGTGGGGCTGATCGTCCAGGTGTTGGCAACGAATGCCTCCCAACGGGCTTCTTCCACCTCGGTATTGCTGATCGATCCCGGCTGGCTGATGAAGTTGATCCCGTCACCGGTGGCAAACACCGATCCGATTTCAAGCCCGTTGCGGGCAAATTCGCCGCCAAACTCGAACTGATGGTCGCCGAATGTGCGCTTTGTCGTCACCCTTGCGATCTGTTCGAAGGCCTCGGCATCCGCGCTGAACCGGTCATAGGCCAGCGGTCGGCCGACCAGATTGAACCCTGCCTGCGACAGGTTTTCTTCGCCTTCGCGCTTTGCGAGCAGGGCGAGCCGGGTTTCCCAGCCTGCCAGGGTGCGGGTCAGATCACCGCCGATCTCCCAGGCCCAGCCGTCGCCTTCATCGCGTCCATCATCACGCCGGAATGGATCGCTTGCCCCCGGACGCAACGCCTCGACCGACCAGACCCGGCGGTTCTGGCCCAGGGCATAGCTGGCATTGCCACTGAATCGCGTGTCGCCGAAAGCGCGCTGGACGCCAAGATTGACCCGCGCTGACCGGTTGAGCCGCTCGTCGAGGTTGCCGCCCCATTCGAGGCGCCGTCCTGCAGGGTCTTCCAGTCCTTCCTGACCCACGAAATTGTTGTATTCCTCGTCAATCTCCAGGCCCGCGGTCAGCCGGTATCCGCCG
>JALOSP010000044.1 GCA_025458365.1 Hyphomonadaceae bacterium | reverse complement strand
CGCAGGATGGCCAGCGCATCATAGGCCGATGTCACGGCCAGTCGCGCATCGGGAAGCTGGGACTGCAACTGGGCCAGCTGGCTGCGCGCGAATGACGCCTCGGCCCGCGACACCAGACCAACCCGCAGCCGGTCGGCTGCGATCCGCTCAAGCCGCTCGGCCCGTTCGATGTCGTCCTCGATATAGGCGACACGGACCTGGGCGGTGCGCAGATTGACATAGGTCGAGGCGATATCGCCAATCAGTGCGATCTTGCTGGCTTCCAGATCGAACTGGGCCTGCATCACATTGGCTTCGGCCCCGGCGCGAGCCGCGCTCAACCGACCCCACAAGGGCAGCTCCCAGCTGGCCCGCAGCCCGCTGCTGCCGGTGGTCTGGGTGCTTTCGCGCTGGCCGCCAGAGCCCACCAGATCAGGCCCGCTGATCGCCACATCGGTATCGGTCCCGGCTGAAGCGGTCAGGCTGGGGGCAAATCCCGCCACACTGTTGCGGCCGCGATTGCGCGCCTCGACCACCCGCAACTGGGCTTGCTGCACGGTCAGGCTGGTTTCCAAAGCCTCTCGCACCAGGCCGTCCAGCACCGGGTCGGCAAACACCTGCCACCAGCGGGCGGCATCACCTGCCGGTGGCGGCGGCCGGTCGCGGAACGCGTCTGGCGCAGTGGCGGCGACCTCCGCCGGTACCGCCGACACATCCGGCGAGGAGCGTGGCGGCAGCCCTGACCCCGCTTCGCCCATGCTGGCGCGTGCTTCACGCCAACCCTCCTGCAAGGCCGCACACCCGCCCAGACCGGCCGTGGCCAGCGCGACAAGCGACAGGGCAGCCAGCCGACGGCTGCGCACGGCTGCGCCAGCTTTGGCCTGATGGGCGCGCGGCAATGTGCTTTCCATGGTCAATCCGTCCTTGATACACGAATGGGCTTGCCGGGTTCGTGCCATGCCTCACCTATACCCCCGAAGGGTGGATTCCAGTCCGTTGCCCGCAAGCCGCTGCCTGTTTTTGCCCGGCGACCGGACTGCAATCAGGCTTGACCTTCTCGAGTTTCGCAAATAAGCGAGCGAACGTTCGTTTTTTGAATAAGGCCCCGCGTGCGCACCGTCAACCCTCTCAAGCTGGAAGCCAGACGGCGCGAAATCCTCGCGGCCGCACAGGCATGCTTCCGCGAAAAGGGGTTCCACGGCACCTCGATCGCAGAGATCTGCAGCGCGGCACAAATCTCTGCGGGTGGCCTCTACAGATATTTCGCCTCCAAGGAAGAGATCATTGCGGCGATGGCCGAAGACGAGCGTGAGCTTGTGTCCGGGATGTTGCACGAAGTGGCCGAGGCCGAGGATTTCTTCAGCGCGATCGAGAGCCTGTTCGAGCGGTTCTCGACTTCCTTTTGCGATCGCAGCCATGTGGCCCTGGCTGCCGAACTGCTGGCCGAGGCTGCCCGCAATCCGGCATTTGCCACCATAGCCCGGCAGACCGAGATGGCGATGGTCGCCGATATCGAGACGATGATCCGGGCCGGTCAGGCATCAGGCCAGGTGGACCCTGCGCTCGATGCTGCCGAGGCGGCGACCATGCTGCTGGCGGCCGCTGACGGATTAGGCATGCGCATGGTGATCCTGGGCGGTTTTGCACCGGAAGAGGCCGGGAAAGCCCTGCGCAATTTTGTATTCCGCTATCTCAGGGCCCCGTTGCCGGAGCCTGGAGAAACGCGCGAGAGAACACACGTCAGGCGGGTTGAAGAAGGATGAGCATGGTGGGTCGGGTACGATTTGCAACAGCCTTGATGCTGGGGGCCGCACTGGTGCTGGCTGGCTGCAGTGGCAGCGGCGATGCCAAGTCCAAGGAAGGCGAGGCCAAGGACGGCAAGGCCGGGAAGGCCGAAACCCGCGCCGGTCAGGCTGTCTCGGTGTCACCCATCGAGCCGATGAACTTTTCGCCGCGCCTGATTGTTGCCGGACAGGTTCAGGCGGTGCAGAGCGCGCGCGTGTTTCCAACCGCCAGCGGCGCGCAGGTTGTCCGCCTGCTGGTCGATGCGGGGGATCGGGTCAATGCAGGACAGGTGCTTGCGGTGCTCGATGCGACCCAGATCAGCGCCGACCGGGATCTTCTGGAAGCTCAAGTCCGGCGTGCGCGGACGGCGCTGGCCGAAGCGCGGGTTCAGGTGACTGCCGCCGAGCAGGACCTCAACCGCGTGTCCAGCGGCATCCGCGAAACCCAGCTCAACCTGCGCCAGGCTGAAGTGGCCTATCAACAGGCCCGCTCCGAGTATGAGCGCGCCCGCTCGACGACCGAAGAAGGCGCGCTGTCCGAAGAAGCCGTCGAAGCGCGACGGGCTGCCATGGAACTGGCCCAGGCGCGTCTGGACGGGCAGCGCGGCGATGTGCGGGCCATCACTGACAACCGGCGTCAGGGTCTGGCCCAGGCCAGAGCCCGCGCATCCGCCGCCGAAGCCGATCTGGCGGTCGCGATCGCCCAGCAACGCCAGTCCAATGTGCGCCAGAATGCCGGCAATGTGGTTGCTCCCGTCTCGGGCATCGTGACCGAACGGAATGTCTCGGTCGGCGAGATTGCGGGCGCAGCAGGCACGCCGATGTTCGTGATCACTGCCGGAGGTGCGCTGGAAGTGGCCGCCGAAGTGCCAGAGGCCGACATGCCGCGACTGGTTCCCGGCATGAGCGCCAGTTTCCGGGCGCCTGATGGTTCGACCGTGCTGGCGACCCTTCGCCGGATGCCCGCGCAGATCGATCCCCAGCGCCGCACCGGGCTTGCCCGGTTCAGCCTGCAGCCCACTCCGCAAGTGCAGGCCGGCATGTTCCTGACTGGCGAAGCCTCCTCCCAGCCACGTGGCGTGATGGCGGTGCCGGCCTCGGCGCTGGTCTATGATTCCGAGGGAACCTCGGTCTATGTCGTCGGTGCCAACAACCGGGTCAACCGCGTCCGGGTTCAGGTCGGCCAGCGCGAAGGGGCGTTTGCCGAACTGGTGGACGGCCCGCCGGCAGGCACGCTGGTGGTGACTGCGGGGGCCTCTTTCCTGTCGCAGAACGAGTTGATCAACCCGAAGCGTGAAGAACCCGCCTCCTCCGGGACTGCTCCGGCAACGCCTGCAACAACACCAGCAGCACCTGCCCCCGCAGCACCTGGAAAACAATGATGTCACGCGGCGCCCACGCCGCATCCTGATGGCCTTTGGAGCCTGAACCGCCATGCGCAACATTTCCTCCTGGGCCATCAAGAACCCGATCCCGCCGATCGTGCTGTTCCTGATCCTCACCATCATGGGGATCGGCTCGTTCTTGCGGCTGCCGATCAATTCCAACCCGGACATCTCGTTTCCGGCCTTCACCGTCAGCGTCGGCCTGTCAGGCGCGGCACCGGCAGAATTGGAAAATCAGGTGGCCACGATCATCGAAGGGGCTCTGGTCTCCATCGATGGCGTGAAGGACATGCGCACGACCCTCACCACCGGGGGATCGACGACCTTCGTCGAGCTGGAAATCGGCGCCGATATCTCCAAGGCCGTCGATGACGCCCGTGCCGCTGTCGGCTCGGTGCGCGCCTCGCTGCCCGCCGATGTCTATGAGCCGCAAGTCCAGCGGATCGATTTCAATGACCAGGAACCGCTGGCGATCTATTCCGTGGACATGCCGTCGGTCCCGACCGAGCAGCTGACCTGGCTGGTGGACCGGGAGTTTTCGCGCCAGCTTCTGTCGGTGGAAGGTGTCGGCCGGGTTGAGCGCTGGAACGGCGAGAGCCGCGAAATCGTGGTCGAGCTTGACCCGGCGCGGATGACCTCGCTGGGTGCTACCGCCGCTGACGTGTCCCGCGCGCTGCGGTCTGAAAACCTCGATCTGCCAGGTGGTGTGGCCGAAACCGGCGACGGCCGCCAGACAATCCGGACCCTGGGCGCCGTGCGCACCGTGGAAGACCTTGGCGCGATGACCGTGCCGGTTTCGGGGGGTCGGGTGATCCGGCTGTCCGACATTGCCGATGTGCGCGACGGTGCTTCGGAGATCCGTGGCGTCGGCCGGTTCAATGACCGTCCGGTGATCATGTTCCAGGTCCAGCGAGCCAAGGAATCCAGCGCGCTGGATGCTGCCCGTCTGGTTGACGCCAAGATCCAGCAATTGCGCGAACAATATCCCGCCGCCAATATCCAGCCGGTCTTCACCCCCACCGACTATGTGCAGGAAAGCTATGACCTCTCCATGGTGACCCTGTTTGAAGGCGCACTGCTGGCCACGCTGGTGGTCGCGGTCTTCCTCGGTGGCTGGCGCCCGGTCTTTGCAGCCGCCGCGATTATCGCTGCTGTGGTGTTTGGCGGGGCGTGGCTGCTGGAGAAGTTCGCCGGGGTGCATATCGACAAGGTGGTGCTGTTTGCTGTCGGCACACTGCTTCTGGCCATCGTCACCTTGATCATCAAACCGGGACGGGCGACCTTCCTCGCTGCTATTGCGATCCCGCTGTCGATCATTCCGACCTTTGCCTTTATGGAATGGATGGGATTCACGCTGAACGAAGTGACCCTGCTGGCGCTGGCACTGGTGGCGGGCATTCTGGTGGATGATGCGATCGTGGAAATCGAGAACATCGTGCGCCACATCCATATGGGCAAATCCCCGTTTCAGGCCGCACTGGAAGCCGCCGACGAGATTGGCCTTGCCGTGGTCGCGACCTCGGCAACAATTGTCGCGGTGTTTGTTCCGGTCAGCTTCATGACCGGCATTGTCGGCCAGTTCTTCATCTCGTTCGGTCTGACGGTCGCGATGGCGACGATATTCTCCCTCCTGGTGGCACGCCTGATCACACCCTTGATGGCTGCCTACCTGCTGCCGCGTCAGGCAGATCATGAGGAAGCCGACAATTTCTCGCTGTTCTATCTTGGCTTCCTCGAAAAGATGCTGCTCGCCCGGTTCAAGTTCCGCGCTTTGGGCCGGGAACGCAGCTTCTACTGGGGCCGTTGGGCCACCGTTTTCGGCGGCCTGTTCATGGGTGCTCTGTCGGTGGTGGCGATCATGAACGCGCCTCAAACATTCACGCCGACAGTGGACCAGGGGTTTGTCCAGTCCCGCATCGACCTGCCACCCGGCCTGTCATCACGCGAAGCCGATGAGCGTGCCCGTCAGGTGGCACGCATCCTGATGGAGACCGAAGGGGCCAAGGACGTGGTCCAGGTGGTCAACGGCGACCTGACCGGCGCGCAGTACTTCGTGACAATGGTACCGCGTGAGGAGCGTTCGGTCTCCCAGCAAGAGTATGAGCAACTGGTGCGCGGCAAGCTTGCCGAACTGCCAGGTCTGAGAGCCCAGTTTGGTGGTGGCTGGGGTTCGAACAACCTGTCGATCAATCTGGTGTCGGATGATGCGGCCGCCCTGTCTGCTGCAGCTCGCAGCGTGACCGAGAAGCTGCGCGCTTATCCGTGGGCGGTGGACATCAAGAACTCTGCAGACCTCACACGGCCTGAACTCCATGTGATCCCGCGACGCGAGGAGGCTGCACGACTTGGGGTCAGCGTTCTGTCCATCGCGCAGGCTGCCCGCATCGCGACCGACGGCGATATCGACACCAATCTGCCGAAGTTCAACGCAGGCGAGCGCCAGATCCCGATCGCCGTGCGCTTGAGCCGTGAGGCCCGCGCGGATGTGGAAACCATCAAGGCGTTACGGGTGCCGACACAGTTTGGCACCACTGTGCCGCTGGATGCCGTGGCCGAGGTGCGCTTCGGCGGGGGCGAGACCCGGATCGAACGGCGTGACCGCCAGCGCGTGGTAACAGTTTCGGCCAGCCTGCAGGGTATCGAGTTGGGGCCAGCCCTCGCGGAACTTTCCAAGCAGGACTGGTACAAGACCCCGGGTCCCGGCGTCACCATCAAGCCCGATGGCGATGCCGAGGAATTGGGCGACATGTTCAGCCAGTTCCTGAACGCGATCCTGCTCGGTGTGCTGATGATCTATTGCGTGCTCGTGCTGCTGTTCAAGGACTTCCTCCATCCGATCACCTTCATCTCGGTGATCCTGCTGGCCCCTGCGGGCGCCTTCTTTGCGCTATTCCTGGTGCAGGAACCATTCTCGCTGCCGGTGCTGATCGGGCTATTGATGCTGATCGGCATCGTGACCAAGAACTCGATCCTGCTGGTGGACTTTGCAGTGGAGTCCGAACGCCTGCACGGCTTGCCACGTCACGAAGCGCTGATGGATGCCGCCCGCAAGCGCTCGCGCCCGATCATCATGACCACGATCGCGATGATTGCCGGCATGGTGCCTGCCGCCATGACCACGGCAGGGGCTGGCGCCTTCCGCCACGGGATGGCGATCGCGGTGATCGGGGGCCTGACCCTGTCCACCGTGCTGTCACTGGTCTTCGTGCCTGCGGTCTATACGCTGGTCGATGACCTGTCGAAATGGCTGCGCGGCCTGTTCAAGGGCGTCTCGACGGTGACGCAGGAAGAAAAAGCCGCCGCGATCCACGAGGAAATCGTGCGCCGGGCCTCAGGCGCTCCGGCAGAGTGATCCAACAGACCGCGCCAGCAGGACCGCGGACCTCCCGGTCCGCGGTCCTGTGGTGCCTGTCAGATCAGCCCCAGCGCCTTCATGCTGGACGTGGTGTCGCGACCGACGATGACATGGTCATGGACCTTCACGTCCAGCGCGGTCAGCGCCTTGATGATCTCCCGCGTCATGGTGATGTCGGCCCCGGACGGGGATGGATCGCCGCCGGGATGGTTGTGCACCAGAATGACGGCGCTGGCTGACAGTTCCAGGGCACGCCTTGCGATCTCGCGCGGATAGACCGGGGCGTGGTTGATCGTGCCGTCGCCCATCTTCTCGTCAGCCAGCAGGCGCAGACGGCTGTCGAGGAACATCACGCGGAATTGCTCGATCTTCTCCCCGCCAAGCTGGGTTTTCAGATAGTTCAGCAGCGTGCTCCACGATGCGATCACCGGCTGGGCCTGCAATTCTTCACGCCCTGCACGCACCAGCACCGATTGCAGCGCCTTCAGGTGCACGGCCACGGTTTCGCCCACGCCTTCGACCTGCATCAGCGTGGCCAGTGGCGCGCCCAACACACGGTTGAGATCACCGCAATGTGCGATCAGGCGCTTGGCCACCGGCTTGGTGTCGATCCGGGGCAGCACGCCAAACAGAAGCAGCTCCAGCACCTCGTGATTGGACAGGCCCGCCTCACCGGTCTGGATGAAGCGCTGGCGCAGCCGGGTGCGGTGTTCTTTCAGATGGTCTTGAGACGCGTTGCGCACCGCCACGAAGGCTGCCCCGGGACTGGCTCAACCGGCCAGAGTGTGCGGCGTGTGCAGACCCTGGGGCGAGGTGGTGAAAATCTCCAGCCCGTCTTCGGTGATGCCCACCGAATGCTCGAACTGGGCGGACAGTGAACGGTCCTTTGTGACTGCCGTCCAGCCGTCACCGAGCACACTCACCGCGTAGCGGCCAAGATTGACCATCGGTTCGATGGTGAAGAACATGCCAGGCTTCAGTTCGGGGCCAGATCCTGCTGTGCCGTAATGCACAACATTGGGATTGTCGTGGAACACACGACCGAGCCCGTGACCGCAGAAATCGCGCACCACCGAACAGCGCTGGGCCTCGACATATTTCTGGATCGCGTGGCCGATATCGCCCAGCCTATTGCCGGGCCGGGCGGCGGCAAGGCCGCGCTGCAGTGCCTCCCAGGTCACATCCATCAGGCGCTGAGCCTTGCGCGGCACTTCGCCCACGCCATACATCCGCGAAGTGTCGCCATGCCAGCCATCGACGATCACCGTCACGTCGATATTGACGATGTCACCATCCTTCAGCCCGCGCGGGCCTGGAATGCCATGGCACACCACGTGGTTGATCGAGGTGCACAGGGTCTTGGGATAACCGCGATAGCCGAGACAGGCCGGGGTCCACCCATGATCGAGGATATAGGTCCGGGCCAGATCATCGAGATATTCGGTCGTCACGCCGGGCTTCACTTCAGCCACCAGCAGGTCGAGCACTTCGGCAGCCGCCCGCCCGGCAGCCCGCATGCCTGCAAAGCCTTCAGGGCCATGCAGCTTGATCGCATTGCTGTCGCGTGTGGTC
>JALOSP010000043.1 GCA_025458365.1 Hyphomonadaceae bacterium | reverse complement strand
CATGATTTCAGGCCGGACTATCGCAAGCTGGGCGCATTGGCAGAGCGTTTTCCCGGTGTGCCGCGGATTGCCGTGACGGCCACCGCCGATAGCCGCACCCGGGCCGATATCCTGGCCCAGCTGCAGCTCACCACGCCTCAGGAGTTCGTTGCCAGTTTCGACCGGCCCAATCTGATCCTGTCTGCCCGTCGCAAGACGGGAGAGACGACGCGCGAAATCACCCGCCTGATCAAGGAGCGGCCGGGCCTGTGCGGCATTGTGTACTGCACCTCGCGCAACGCGACCGAGACCTTGGCCGACAGCCTTGCCCGCCAGGGCGTCAACGCGTTGGCCTATCATGCGGGCTTGCCTGCAGATGACCGGGCGCACAGGCTGGCGCGATTCCAGAGCGAAGATGATCTGGTGATGGTGGCGACCATTGCGTTTGGCATGGGGATCGACAAGCCCGATGTGCGGTTCGTCATCCATGCCGATCCGCCGAAATCCATCGAGGCCTACTGGCAGGAGGTGGGCCGGGCAGGGCGCGATGGCGAGCCTGCCGAGGGCGTGCTGTTCTATGGCGCGTCAGACCGGCGCCTGCACGCCGACCGGATCGACCAGTCACCGGCGGTGCCGGAAATCCAGATGGCCCAGCGCGCCAAGCTGAACCAGTTGTTCGGCCTGTTTGAAAGCCTGTCGTGCCGCCGGGCGGGGGTGCGGCTCTATTTTGGCGAAGCCCATGCCGAGCCGTGTGGCGTGTGTGACTGCTGCCTGCATGACGGGCTGGCCTATGACGCGACCCAGCTGGCCCGCAAGGCATTGTCAGCCGTGTTGCGCTGCGAGGAGCGGCTGGGGAAAGCCCGGCTGATCAACCATCTGGTTGGCGACGAACCCGATGGGACCCTTGAGAGCCTTTATGCCGGTGTCAGCACGTATGGCATTGGTCGGGACGTTAGCAAGCAGGCCTGGCGGCGGGTGTTTGACCAGCTGATTTTCGATGGAGTGATTTCCGACGCACCCGTCGATGGCTATGCCGTCCTGCATGTAACCGACGCAGACCGTGCCCGCGCTATCCTGCGCGCTGAAGGCAAGGTCTTGATGCGCGAAGACCCAAGTCAGTCGACCCGCAAGGCCCGCCGGGCGGCAGGCATGTTGCCAGGAAGCGAAACCCTGTCACCGGACGCCGAGGCCCGGTTCCAGGCTTTGCGCCTGTGGCGCAAGGATGTGGCGGCGGCCGGTGGCGTGCCGCCCTATGTGGTGTTTTCCGATGCCACCTTGCGCGCGATTGCCGTGCGCGCTCCCAGCAATCTGGAAGCGCTGTCCGGGGTCAGCGGCGTGGGCGATGTGAAGCGCGCACGCTATGGGGCGGCGGTTCTGGCTGCGTTGCGCCAATAATTCGGTCCGACAAGGCCCGGCCTTACGACTTGCCGCCCTTGCCGCCGCCATCCACCGGCAACGTTTCGGTGATCCCCAAGCTGGCAGCATGGTTGCCCGAGCCGACGGTGCCGACATAAATGTCGTACTGTCCACTTTGGGGATTGGCGAATTGCACCATCGGATCGAGTTCCACCGTATCGTCGTTGCAGACCCAGGTCCCATCCGGCCCGTTGACTGCCAGCGACGTATCCTCACCGTTGGCCACCACCATCATCGTCAGCGGCAGACCACCGCCCTCGTAGTTCAACCGCACGTCCGGGGCCGCTGACGCTGATCCGATGCATCCGCTGCCCAAGGTGCCAAGGTCCTGATCGCCACCCGACACGACTTCCACGACCGTGGGGTCAGGATCAAAGCCCGCCGCCAGGTTGATCGTGCCGAAGTTCGGTTCGGCAGAGAGGTCAAAGCCGTTACCGCCAGGGTCCGTTCCACCGCCATCAGTGCTGCCGGCTGGGTTGATTTCCGTGATCAGAAGCTGCGACGCCACAAAATCCGTGGTGTTCACAGTGCCCAGCCAGATGTCATACTGTCCCGACTGCGGCTGCTCGAAACTCAGCATCGGATTGAATGAGGCGTTGGCGTCATCGTTGCAGGCCCATTCGCCATTCGGCAGATTGACCACCAGCGATATATCCTGCTCGGAGACCGCTGCGAGAAACAGCGGAAAGGATCCAGCGGTGTAGTTCAGCCGGTAGTCCGGCTCTTCGGCAATCATCCCGACACAGCCGTCGATGTTGAGACTTGCGCCAACATCGGTACTGCCCCCGGCAGCAATCTCGACGACGTGGGGGTCAGGCACAAAGCCTGCGCTGAGGTTCACTTCTCCCGCAGATGGCGGCAGCCCCGTGTTCTGCGCGAACGCCGGTGAGGCAACTGCCAGAATGGCAAGGACGGAAACTGCAGACTTCATCGTGATCCCCCTGAGATATGGCACCGTTTCCCGCGGTTACCTGTCATGGCAACGTGGGCCAGCTCACCTGAATGTGAACTGAATGGTAGCCTGCACGCAAGCCCCCTGATCGCACGATCTTTTTCAGTCTTGCCTGTGTGCCAGAGTTGCACTGGCACTGACAACAGCTAGGTCTGGGAGATCACTGCAACCGAACCCCGCAAAAGAGCTTCTTCCATGCACCTCTCTGACCTCGTCAAGACGCGATATTCCCGGCGGGGCGTGCTGGCCGGGGCAGGCGCGATCCCGCTGGCAGCAGGGGCGCTTGGCGCCCCGGTGGCCGCCGCCGCACCGGTCCGGGCAGGCTTTGCCAGGGTGCCTGAAAACCGCGATGACATGGTGCGGGTGCCGCAAGGCTATCGTGTAGACCGTCTACTGTCGTGGGGCGATCCTCTGTTCGAGGGCGTCACCCCGCCCGAACAGAAGGACGGCGAACCGCTGTTCAAGTTCACCCGCAAGGAGATGGAACAGCGCTTCGGAACCAACAATGACATGCTGGCGATCTTCCATGGCGCCTGGTCGTACCCCGCGCGCGAGGCCAATCAGGCCCGGATGATCCTGTGCGTCAACCACGAGAGTGTCAGCCCGTTCATGACGGTGAAGCCAGTGGACGGTCGTTGGCGGGCCAGTGCCAGCGAACTGGAAGCCATGTATGCCTGCATGGGGGTCAGTGTGGTGCAATTGGCTCATGATGCGGGCGCCAACACCTGGTCGGTGGTGCGCGATGCGGCACCGGGAACCGGACTGAACCGGCGGATCACGCCCTTCACCGAAGTGCTGTTTTCAGGCCCGGCAGCCTCCCACCCCTGGGTGCGCGAGGGCGCGCGCGTGACCAATCTGATCGAGGGCTTGCGCGGCAATGCCCCGGCCTCACCGGATGGGGTGTTGTGCGGCACGTTCCAGAATTGCGCTGGAGGTTATACGCCCTGGGGCACCTATCTGACGGCAGAGGAGAACATCAACACGCCGTATTTCACGAGCGACGAGGATGCCGCACCGCTGAAGGCCGCACAGGCCGGGTCTGCGTTCCAGTTCGATCAAGCCAGTTTCGGCTACCGCCAGGTCTGGCCGCTGGGCGGACCTGACCAGTATGATCTTTCCAAGAACCCGCACGGCCCGGCACTCTATGGCTGGATCGTCGAGATTGACCCCTATGACCCGTCCTGGACCCCGCGCAAGCGCACTGCGCTGGGAAGGCGCAAGTCCGAATGTGCCACCTGCGTTCTGACCCGTGACGGCCATGCCGCGACCTATTCCGGTGATGATGAGAACAACGAGTTCGTCTACAAATTCGTTTCGGCGGGCCGGTTCAACCCGGCAGAGCGCACGGCCAACCGGGACTTGCTGGAGACCGGCAGTCTGTATGTGGCGCAGTTCGATGCGCGCGGGCGTGGGCGCTGGCTGAAGGTCGATGCGGCATCGGGCAACGCAGCAGCAGGCGAGGCGCGGTTTGCCGACGATGGCGATGCCATGGTGCGCGCCCGCGAGGTGGCAAGGCTTCTGGGCGCCACACCGATGGACCGACCCGAAGACGTGGAAAGCCCGGTCGACAGCTCCTTCCGCGGCCAGGGCTCGGTCTATATCGTCTGTACCGGCAACACCGGCGCTGACACGCCAGAGCCCAGACCGGCCAATCCGCGCCGCCCGGTCGAGCCCGGTCAGCCCACCCGCAATTACACCGGCCACATCGTGCGGATCACCGAGGCCGGGGGCGACCACGCGGCCACGACCTTCACATGGGACCTGTTCGTGCTGGGCGGTGATCCTGCAGCGCCCATCATATCGCGCCGGGTCAGCAGCGACGGGCGGATGGCCAATGTGTCCTCCTGGCTGGATGGCGCGCCGACAACCACGGGGGACCGGTTTGCCTTCCCGGACAACATCACGTTCGACCCGCGCGGCAATGCCTGGATCACGACGGACGGCAACAGCTGGCACTGGCCGTGCAATGATGCGGTGTATGTCATGCCGACCGCCGGGGCTGGCCCGCGCGAGGTGCGCCGGTTTGCCACCATGCCGGTGGGGGCAGAAGGCACCGGCCCGAAGTTTGCTCCAGACTGGCGTAGCTTCTTCCTGTCGGTCCAGCATCCGGGGACCGAAAGTCTGCAGGGGCAGCGCTATCGTGGCGAGGCATCCGGGCCGCACTCCACCTTCCCGGATGGCGGCTGGCCGCGCGATTCGGTGGTGGTGATCACCAAGGACGATGGCGGCATCATCGGGAGCTGAGAAGGCTACCGGGCTTCGAAGACCAGCCTGCCTTGCGGACAGGACAGGGTCAGCGTTCGGCCTGTGATGCTCCACGTGCCACTGCCCCAAAGGGTATTCATGTATGCGGCTTCCAGGTTGGTCGGCGCGACGTCAACGCAGGCCATCTCGGTCATGGCACCAGCGCTCGTCACGTAACGGTCGCCGGTGATGGTGATGCTGCCGCCAAACCGATTGCATCCACTGTGGCCGGAGACCTGGTTGCCGTCGATCCGCAGCGTCGGGCGGCGGCTGGTGTTTGTGACCATGTCGCCTATGCGCACAAGCTGCCAATCTGTCCCGGACAGTTGGACAGGCACGGCTTCAGCTTCCAGATCAAGGACAGCGGTCCCAGTGCGATCCAGAAGCCTGGCGCGTGCACCTGAAACATTGAAAGCGTAGCCTTGTGCGAGCGCGCTTGTGATTGCCCGTTCCAGCGCCATGGCCGCGGGTTCGCAGGCCATGCGGGTGGTGGCCACCGGTCCTTCCAGCCATGGTTGCGGGGTGTTGGCGCCCGGGATCACGGCGGCGCTGCCAATGAACCGCAGGCGACCGGAATAGCGATTGCACCCGGTGCTGCCGGTCACGTCACTGCCATTGATCTGCATGGACGGGCGGGCTCGCAAACCTGACGTATCCACCGGCGTGCCATTGACCGCAGTGATCACCCAATTTTGCGGTGCGGCAGGTGTGGGCAGCGGTGCGGGTTCCTGTGCGGCCGGCCGTGTCGTGACCTGAGGTTGGGGGCTGCATCCTGCAAATAGGGCAGATAGTGCTGCAATCATGATCATTGCTGGTCTGGCTGACATTGGCTGTCCTTCACTGTTCAACATGCCTCAAAGTCGCCCGGATTGATGAGGATCGACAGCGGCCATTTCGTGGCAGCACAGGAGACATGAGCGTATGCGGCACTGGTGGATTGGACTGGTCGTTCTTGCAAGCACCGGATGGTCAGGTCTTGCGGCAGCCCAAAGCCGCGATGCCGCCCGCGAAAGGCCGCTGGCCGATGCGCTGCCGTTCTATGAGCGCTATTTGCAACTGCCTGCGTCCACCCGTGACGGCTTTGTCATGCAGTACAGTCTGCTGGGGCAGGACGGGGGACAAGTGCCTGCAGTCACCCTGATCCGCGACGGTCGGCGCACGCCTTTGCAACTGGGACCGGGCGGGCGCCTGACTCCACCATCCGATCTGGCCACCCTGCGCGCCACCCGGGTCAGTGTGGCCGGTCGGGCCAGCCTGACCATGAACCTTGTGCCTGTGATCCCGCTGTCGCGCCGGGTGCCGGTGGCGGCGGTCAACAATGCCCTGGGCGACTATCGCGACGCACTGCGCGCTGCTGGCCCCATGGCACTGGCCGCGCCGCGCCTGCGTGGGGTGGCCTTCCCTGGTGTTGCCAGCGGCCAGGCCGAGCTGGCAGACGGGCGCCTGATCGCTTTGCCACGCGACAGGGCAGGCGATCCGGTGTTCCGGCCTGATGACCGGGCCATGCGCGGCGCTGTTGCAATTGTGCTGCCCGCGGTGCCCACACGGGTGGAGTTCTCCCAATAGCGTCAGGGCCGTGCTGCCAGCCACGCCTTCAGCCGGGTCTTCGGGGCCATGTCCTGCCAGCTTTTCAGCAAGCGCGCCCGTGCCCAGTCAGGGTCACACCGGTCAGGGCGCACCAGCACCAGATTGTGCGGGGCGTAATGGGATGTCACGAAAAACGTGTCCGGATCGACCTCGATCAGGAACTCGCGTTCGGCCCGATCCATCTTGAACACGGGCGCATCCTCATGCGGGCTCCACCAGCACCACATCTTGCCGTGGGCCTTCAGATTGGGCTGGCCCCAGGAGACAGCCTCTTCGATGTGAGTCAGCGCCTCATCGGTGGCCAGTTGCAGCGCAAGTGCCTTGTAGCCGGTCCAGTCGATCAGCCCCATCACACGGTCTCCTTCACCTGTGCATCCTCAAACCGGTCGGCCCTGGCCAGTTCGGGGAACAGCTTCATCCAGCCGAGCGCCACGGCAACCGCAATCACTCCGCCTCCGGCCACCGCCAGCACCGGGCCAAAAATCCGGGCGGCCACGCCGGACTGGAAGTCGCCCAATTCGTTGGAGGCCGAGATGAACACGAAGCTGACCGCAGACACCCGTCCTCGCATGGCGTCTGGCGTGGCGAGTTGTGTCAGGCTGGCGCGGACATAGACGCTGATCATGTCGCCAGCCCCGGCAATCGCCAGACAGGCCGCTGACAGCCACACGCTGGTGGACAGGCCAAACCCGATACTGGCGAGCGCGAACACGATCGACCCGCCAAACATCCAATAGCCAACACGACGCCGGATCGGCGCAAACGTCAGCCCCACCGCCACGAGGCCTGCACCCACAGCAATGGATGAGCGCAACACGCCCAGCTCAAACGCACCCGCATGCAGGATGTCACGGGCAAACACCGGCAAAAGCGCCATGGCGCCCGCAAACCAGACCACGCCCAGATCGAGCGAGATTGCGCCCAACACGATCTTGTTGGTCCAGACATACTTCAGCCCTTCCACGATCAGGGCCAGTGTCTTGGCTTCACCCGCCGGGGCCTGTTGGGGAACCTGCATCGCCAGTACCAGCAGCATGCCCAAACCGAACAGCAGAGCCGCCGTGCCATAGGCAACCTGCGGGCCCAGACCATAGGCCAGCCCGCCCAAGGCCGGGCCGATGATGGTGGCCGCCTGAAATGCCACGCTCATCAGCGAAATCGCCTGTGGCAATTGCTCGCGTGGGATCAGATTGGGCACCATGGCGCTGGAGGCGGCAGGCAGAAAGGCGTTCAGCGCCCCGGTCAGCGCAGCCACGGCAAAGATCAGGATGATCACCCCATCTGGCGGCACCACAGTCGTGGCGATCAGGGCGAGGGCGGCGACGGCCTTTGTGGCGATGCCTGCAATCACGATCAGCCGCCGGTTGAACCGGTCTGCCGCCTGGCCGCCCAGCAACGAGAGCAGCAGCAAGGGCCCGAACTGCACCAGCCCGATCAGGCCCAGAAGGAAAGCTCCTTCTGCGATGCTGTCGCCCCTTGCGCGGGCAGCATCATAGACCTGCCAGCCCATGGCCGTGATCTGGATCTGCGTGCCCAGGGTCCAGAAGACCCGGGCTGTCCAGTATGTGGCAAAGGCGCGATGGCCGAACGGGGCCAGGGGCTGGTGGCGGGGGGTGTCTTCTGTGGTCACGGATTGGTGATGGCGATGGCGGGCAGGCGGGTCAAGGTGCCACAGGCGCCAGACCTGACAAGAACGCACTTGCAACTCATTCGCAAATATGATTGCATGGCAGGACTGAAGGAGACAGCCATGCCCGCCCTGCCATCGACCGACTTCTATGCTTTCCTCGATTGCAGGCTGGAGGGCCTGTCACCCACCGCCCGGATTATCGTACAGGCTGCGCGGGATTGGACAGGCGCAGCGCAGTCCCGCATCTGCCCTGTGCGGATGATGGCGCCTCGGCTGATCCTGGCCGGGCAGGGTGG
>JALOSP010000042.1 GCA_025458365.1 Hyphomonadaceae bacterium | reverse complement strand
ATGGGTGCGATGGCCGAGAACAGCACCCTCAAGACCCTACCCCAGACACCGCCCAGGACGCTCTACGACAAGATCTGGGATGCCCACGCGGTGTGCGATGCCGGTGGTGGCGAGAGCCTGCTTTTTATTGACCTCCACCTGATCCATGAGGTGACGACCCCGCGGGCGTTTGCGGGCCTTGCCGCGGCCGGTCGCCAGGTGCGCCGTCCGGACCTGACGCTGGCCGTCGCCGATCACAACACACCGACTGAGAATCAGGCCGCCGGTGTTGATGCGGTGGCCGATCCGCAGGCACGCCTGCAGCTGCAGACGCTGGCGAAGAATGTGGCCGCCCACGGCATCGAGTTTTTCCCCATGGGCGAGCTTCGCAACGGCATCGTCCATGTGGTGGGGCCGGAGCAGGGGCGCACCCAGCCGGGGATGACCATCGTGTGCGGCGACAGCCACACCAGCACCCATGGGGCGTTTGGTGCGCTGGCCCACGGGATCGGCACGTCGGAGGTGGAGCATGTGCTGGCCACCCAGACGCTGCGGGCCCGCAAGATGAAGAACATGGCCGTCACCATCGAGGGGCCCGTGGCACCAGGCATCACGGCCAAGGATATCGCGCTGGCGATCATCGGGCGGCTGGGCACGGCAGGCGGCACCGGCCATGTGATCGAGTATCGCGGCCAGGCGATCAGCGACCTGTCCATGGAAGGCCGGATGACGCTGTGCAACATGGCGATCGAGGCAGGCGCGCGCGCCGGTCTGGTGGCGCCGGATGACAAGACCTTCGCCTATCTGGCCGGGCGGCCCAGCGCACCCAAGGCCGGGGCGTGGGAACTGGCGCTGGCCCACTGGAAAACGCTGCACAGCGATGAGGGTGCGATATTTGACAGTGAGGTCGTGATTGCGGGCAGTGACATCGCCCCGCTGCTGACCTGGGGCACCAGCCCCGAACAGGTGATGGCGATTGACGGGCTGGTGCCCGACCCTGCCGCCATGCCTGAAGGCATCGCCCGCGACAGCGCCGTGCGCGCGCTGGACTATATGGGCCTGACGCCGGGCCAGAAGATCACTGACGTGCCGGTGCAGCGGGTGTTCATCGGGTCCTGCACCAATTCCCGGATCGAGGATCTGCGCGCGGCGGCCAGCGTGGCGCGGGGCCGCAAGGTGGCTGACGGGGTGCGCGCCATGGTGGTGCCCGGCTCCGGCCTGGTGCGCATGCAGGCCGAGGACGAAGGGCTGGACGCCATCTTCATCGAGGCCGGGTTCGAGTGGCGCGAGCCGGGCTGTTCCATGTGTCTGGGCATGAACCCCGACCGGCTCGCCCCGTTCGAGCGGTGCGCCTCCACTTCCAACCGCAACTTCGAAGGCCGTCAGGGCCGCGACGGGCGCACCCATCTCCTGTCCCCGGCCATGGCAGCCGCAGCAGCCATCACCGGGCGGCTGACTGACGTGCGGGACTTGACTTGATGCCGGCGCGGTAATGCCAGGCGGGCGACTAGCTGCCATCCCGATCTGGAGTGTCGGGGCGCCGACAATGGGCGTGCTGGTCCTTGTTGTGACGGTGGTCCTGCAGCTCGCGCCGCCTCCCGCGCTTGTGGCACCACTCCTGATCTGGTGCGTGCTCGCTGCAGTGCATCACGCCGAAGTGATTGCCCACAAGATGGGCGAGCCATTCGGTACACTGGTGTTTGCAGTTGCGGTCACTGTGATCGAGGTTGGGCTGATCGTGTCGATCAAACTAGCCGGAGGCCCGGGGGTGGAAACGCTGGTTCGCGACACTGTCATGGCGGCAATCATGATCATTCTGAATGGCGTGGTGGGCCTTTGCTTGTTGCTGGGCGGCCTCCGTCATGGCGAACAGAACTACATGCAGGCAGGGGTTAGTGCCGCCTTGGCGACATTGGCGGCTCTTTCGGTGATGACCTTGATCCTGCCCAATCACGTGACGACTTTGCCTGGCCCGCTCTATGCGCCAGCACAACTTGCCTTTGTTGGTCTCGTGTCACTGGTCTTGTACGGCACATTCGTGCTGGTCCAGACGGTGCGCCATCGGGACTACTTCCAGCCTGAGCATGCCGTCGGTGCAAATGGCCATCCCGAATCTCCAGTCCAGGCGCAGTCCGGCCCCCCGACCACGGCACCTTTGTTGCCCAGTTTGGGCCTCCTTGCTGCAACGCTGGTTGTTGTTGTCTGGCTTGCCAAGACTTTGGCACCTGCGGTCGAGGGAGCCGTTGCGGCGGCAGGCGCTCCGAAGGCTGTGGTGGGCGTTATCATTGCCGGTCTGGTCTTGTTGCCTGAAGGCCTGGCGGCGGTTCGCGCGGCGCGTGCCGACCGGCTACAAACCAGTTTGAATCTGGCGCTCGGGTCTGCACTTGCGACCATTGGTCTGACGATTCCTGTTCTGGCTGCGCTTGCGCTGGTCTTGGATTGGACTCTGGTTCTCGGGCTCAACGCGACCAACACCGTGTTGCTGGCGCTGACCTTGCTGGTGTCGACCCTGTCACTTTCGATCGGACGGACCACTGTGATGCAAGGGGTCTTGCACCTTGTCCTGTTCGCCGTGTTCCTGTTCATGCTGGTCATCCCGTGAACCGGAAAGGGACGCCCGTGACGCAGAATGTTGCACTTCTGGACCCCGTCGCGCTTGCCCAGGAGCTGATCCGCATCCCGTCGGTCACGCCGGCCGATCTGGGCGCGCTGGATGTGTTGCAGCGGGCACTGGAAGGGCTGGGCTTTTCCTGCCGCCGCTATGTGTTTGAAGACGTGGACAATCTCTATGCCCGGCTGGGCAATGCGGCACCCAATCTGTGCTTTGCCGGGCATACCGATGTGGTACCCACTGGTGATAGGGCGCGCTGGCGTGCCGATCCATTTGCCGGGGTGATTGAAGACGGCGTGCTGATCGGTCGGGGGGCCGCCGACATGAAGGGCGGGATCGCAGCCTGGGTGTCGGCTGTGGCGGCCTATCTCGACAGGCACGGGCCGCCGCCCGGCAGTCTGTCGTTCCTGATCACGGGGGATGAGGAAGGCATCGCGATCAACGGCACGAAGAAGCTGCTGGCCGCGATCAGTGCTGAGGGCGAAGTCCTCGATCACTGCCTGGTCGGCGAGCCGACCAATCCCGAAACCATGGGCACGATGATCAAGAATGGTCGCCGGGGCAGCCTGAACTGCACGCTGACCGTGACTGGCATCCAGGGCCACGTGGCCTATCCGCATCAGGCGGCCAATCCGGTGCGCCCGCTGATCGCGGTGCTGAACCGGCTGCTGGCCCATGAACTGGATGATGGCGCGCCCGGCTTCCAGCCCAGCAATCTGGAAGTGGTGACGGTGGATGTGGGCAATCCGGCCAGCAATGTGATCCCGGAGACCGCCACAGCCCGGTTCAACATCCGCTTCAACACCGCCCACACCGGGGCCAGCCTGTCCCACTGGATCGAGGCGGTGGTCGCCGAGGTCAATGCCGCCCATCCGCGCTGCACCATCGCCCCGTCGATCATGGTGTCGGGCGAGGCCTTCTTCACCGAGCCTTCGTCGTTTACCGATTTGATCCAGCGCGCGGTGCGTGATGTCACCGGGACCGATCCCGAATTGTCCACGACCGGGGGCACGTCGGACGCCCGCTTCATCAAGGACTATTGCCCGGTGGTGGAATTCGGCCTGGTTGGCGCCACCATGCACAAGATCGATGAACGGGTGGCCGTGGCCGATATCAAAACCCTGACTGCCATTTATGGGCGGGTGATCGAAGGGTATTTCACCGGGCGGCCCTGAATGCGGTTCCAGCGCGCGACCGCATCAAAGTTCATTGACCCACTCATCCCCCCATCGCCGGGATCAATCGTTCAGCCGATACGCACAAAGTGTGCGCGTCGGCTAAGGCGCGACATTGACCTCACCTGAAATCAGCCACTTGCGCAGAAATGTCGGCTAAGGCGCGACCGCCGATGTCGGCTAAGACGCATCCAATCGGGAGAATTGTCGGCTAAGGAACGGCAAATCGGGAACCCTGATCTGGGCGTCTTTCAACCAATTGATTGCGCAAGTATTTTTAGAATCCTTCTTGAAGTGCGGACTGTTCTTGGCAGCGAGAGCCTGCACGGGTTTCCTCAACCTATTCCTCACTCTTGGATGGGAGAGCGCCCGACGCCCGATTTCACTGGTAGAGTACGTTGGCGATCCAAGTCCGCCAGCGTGACTCAGGCCAGGAAACCCTACCCTTGCCTGGCCTGAAATCGTGTGGGCAGATCAATATCCGACCCTCGCTGGTGGAGCAGTCACCCTTACCAGAACAGGCTCAGCGACAAGCGCGCGGCGGATGATGTGGCGTTATCTCGTGTGGTCGCGTCATAGCCGAGGGTGAGCGTCGCGTTGGTCGACACGCTCGCGGAGAGGGCGGCACCATATTCGAAAACAGTGTCCCCGACATTGGGGCCCAGGGCTTGCAGGGTCGGGCCGCCGGGCGCACTCGCGAAGACCACGTTGGCCACGCCATTGCGATCGCCATGATCCCGGGCGGCGCGCGCATAGACGCTGGGTTCGATCTGTGCGGTGCCCACGTTGAGCTTTCCACCCAGATCAAAGCCGGTATAAATCCTCGTGCGGTCAACGGTGCTGTCGAGGCCACGCAGTGGTGAAGAACCACCTGCCTCGGCGAAGCTTTGCAGGTCCACGCGAGTGGCGCGCGCACCCCCGGTCAAGGCGAGTGTCGCTGCAGATCCCAATGGCATCTCGTAAGCGCCCTCGACCCCGAGGGTCCAGGATCTGGCATCGCGGCTCGCGCGGGCCGGGCCGGTGGGTGTCGCCAGAGTGGTTTCCACGTCGCCAAAGCCATAACTGACTGCGCCCGAGACTGATGCACGCCCGCTGGAAAGCGTGCCGAAAGCGCCGACCTGGGTCTGTGTGAGTTCCAGACGTTCGCCATACTGCGGGTCCTGGACTTTGATGTCGGAGATCCCGTGATCAAAGGCCGCGCCTACGGCCAGATTCTGACTGACGCGCCGTTCTGCCCCGATTGTGAACGCTTCATGGGACCCTCTGGTGGCGGCAACAGGGATGCTGGCGTCTGCATCAATCCTGCTGCGCCCGCCTGAATAACCGCCAAACAGGCTGACTTCCGCATGATCCGGACTTGCGAGATTGCGTCGGCTCCGCCCGGCCGTGAGTTGACCGACGAACCGGTCCCCCCGCTCGAATGTTGCCGGGCCGACGAGGGCGTGCACGGTGCCAAACTGATTGCCAGCAGTGGCGCTGACCTGCCAGCGGGCGCTGACCAGCTGGTTGACGGTCTGGGTGATGGTGGGGGTAACGCTGTTGATCGTGTTGGTGAACACATTGGTATTGAGGATGCCGGGTTCGACAGTGACTGGCGTGCCGGGCAAGCTGCAACCGGTCGGGTTCACATTATTGGCTGCCGGTGTTGCGCAATTGCCCAGATTCCCTGTGGCGACGGTAGCTGGCCCGAAAGTGTTGACGGTCGCAGTGCTGGTCGTGGTGCCACTGGCGACATCGACCGTGTTGTTGGTGATACCCAGCACCGTGGTGATGTTGGAGATGAGTGTGGGTGCCCCAATCACCACCCGACGAAGACCGCTGCCCACCTGCAATGCTGCGCGTGCATCCGCCAGGGCGGTCACGCCACTGGCTGCGGTGATGGGATCGCTCACCGTGCGGGTGAACACGCTCCGGCCATTGAGCAGTGCATCGACCTGCGTGCTGAATGTCTGATTGACGATGCTCGTTTGCGTCACGCTGGGCAGCCGCAAGGTTACGATCAGCCGCGATTGGGTGACTTGGGCGAGCTGGAGGACGTAGCCGAAAAACTGCCTCTGCTCTGAATCAGATGCATTGCCCGAAATAAACTGTCCATCATCGGATATCCCGTTGGCTTCATACAAAGTGAATCCATTGAGGTTCAGGCCAGCATTCGCCGCGATCTGGTTCAAATCCTGCATGCCGCTGGCTGCACTCCAGCGCCATGCGCGGTCAGGCGGATAACCGCCTTCAAGAGAATAGCCGCCAACAAATCCGACGATGACACGCCCCCCAGCGCTGGCAGCTTGGGGGATGTAAATGTTGGGATTGATCCGAGTGTCATTGAAAATTGGGCTAGTCGGAGTTCTCCCCGGGAGGAAACCAAGATCGAAGATCTTACCACCTTGCCAGAAAACCGGATGGAATAGGCCGTCTGCCGAGCGTGAATGGCCGATAATTGTTGATCCGTCCCTACTGATGCCGCTTGCGCCAGTAAATGTGCGGATGGATACATTGGTGAACGAGGTGGCAAGATCAGGCAGTCGGACAAGTCCACCTTCGGCGTCCCACAAAAAGGCTGAGCTTTGCACATCTGATGAGCCGTCGGACAGAATGCCAAACACTCTTTGGGCAATACCGATGATCCGGTTTCCGCTGCCGTCAATTCCGGTGGCCGCCATTGCTGTTGCATCGCCAAAGTTGGGCAATTCCTGATAGCCATTTGTTGGGTTCCAGCGAAACACCCGTCCATCGAACTGATCTCGAACCGCGAATTGTCCGGTGACCCTGAAGTCGGCTGAATAAGCCGAGCTAACAGCGAAATAGCTGCCATCATTGTTCACAAATGCCGGGCCATAGGCGAAGCGCCGCACCTCTGAAACCGCTTGGAATGTGGACCCCGCAAGGCGAGGCAGTCTGGTTGCCAAGCTGGCGTTGAATTGGGCGGCTGTTAACGTTTCGATGGCTGGCAGATACCGTGTGTCGGCCGCGGCGGTCCAATAGGCGACCCGGCCATTGCTGTATGTCAAGAGACTGCCATCGACAGGCTGCTCTGCGCCAAAGCCTACCAAAACGCGCCCATTTCCGCTGAGCGATGTCAAGCGGCCCGGACTATTGCCATAACTTGGCAGTCCGCCGAAGTTTCCAGGTTGAAGTTCTGGAATGCCATTGCGCCACAAAACGACGCAGTTTGAATATGTGGAATCACCCGCGACCACCGATCCGTCGGAACTGATTCCTATAGCACTGGTGTTTGGGGTATTGCCGCCCATGGTGCCGCATTGCGGGGGCGCTCCCGTCAGCGAAACGCCAGGTAAAAACACCACCGACGCGCGCGTCGTTTGTGCGCTCGCCAGCTGCGGTGCTGCAAACATCGCCAGCGCTGTCGCGCCGAGCAGAATAGAACTGGTGCGGGTCATCAGAGTATTCCTGATTTGTGGAAAAGATTGAATCCTGGAGCGCGATCAGGAGCCACCGACAGTCCAGCGACCGCCCCGGCAGATCTGCGCGTGGCCTGAGGGGTTCATGTAGCCGGAGCCTTCGGGCGAGCAGGGCTGCCCGATCAACAGGGGGTGGCTGCCGGGCACGCAGGCCACTTCATACATCTGCCAGTACATCCGGACGAACTCGCTGTAGACGATCCCGTAGGGGTTCTGGTTGCGCCACAGGTACTGCAGCATGGGTTCGCATTGCCGGTACCATTGCTGCTGGTCATAGCCGCACGGCGGCGGGTTGCACTGGCTCTGGGCGGGCCTGGCGCCCGGGTTCTGACCTTGGTTCTGGCGCTGTTGCGCGCTGGCCTGGTCTGCCATCCCGATCCCGACAAGCACTGCACAGGCAGCGGTTGCGATCAGGCTTGCTTTGATCATGTTCATTGGGCGCTTCCCCTGCTGGCGCGTATTGGCTGGTCCAGACGATAGGCTGTGATCCGGGGTCTGCGGTATCCGCCAGATGGGGGAGCCGGATGGGGGAGGCGTGGCCGATTGACGGGCCGCGTTGCGCGCGCACATTACGGTGCGGTCGAATGCAGCGCCGCGTGAAAGACCCTGAACCATGTCGCTGGACGACGACATCGATTTTGAACTCCACCATCCCCTGCGGCCGTTGTTGGCAGCCGGGGTCCTGACCTTGCTTGCTTTTTCTGCAGGGCTGGTGGCGGCGTGGTGGCTGGTCGCCCCTTATGTCCCGCCCGCGATCATGGCGGCATGGCAGGTGGCGTGCGGGCTGTTCTGTGGCAGCTGGGCGCTGATCTGCCTCGTATACGGCCTGCGCAAGCCCAGTCCCGAGGAGACAGTCCGGGTCTGGGGCATCGCGGCCAACTACATCATCCTGGGCTGCACGTTCGTTCTGGCTTCCCTGATCTGGGGCC
>JALOSP010000041.1 GCA_025458365.1 Hyphomonadaceae bacterium | reverse complement strand
TGGCCGGATCGCTGATTTTCGAGTTCGGGCGCGATGCCTTCGAGGCCCTGTCGATTTCTGCCGAGCGCAATCTGGGCCGCCTGTTCGACATCGGCTACCGCTTCTCCATCGACCGCTGCGACACCATCGACCTTGATCTGCGCAAACTGGAACGGATGGGCGTGCGCTATGTGAAGATCGCAGGCGATGTGCTGGTCCGCCAGGTGATGCGCGAGGATGCCCGGCCGGTGACAGGGCTGAACCGCGAATTTGCCGCCACCGACGTGACGGCACTCTTCGCCCGCTATGGCGTGGATCTGATCGCCGACCGGGTGGAAAGCGAGCGCACGGTGGTGGAGCTGCTGGAGCTGGACATCGGTTTTGCCCAGGGCAATCTGTTTGGCGCGCCCAAGCCCGTCGAAGCCAGCCAGCTCGCTGAAGTGCTGCCAGCCAACGTGGAACCGATCCGCCGCGCCGGGTGATCACCGCGAGATAGTTGGACAAACCGCTCCAAATTCAACCAAACCTTTACTGCCACAGTGCAAGAAGAGCCTTCACTGCCGCAGGAGGATGGTGTTTGTCTGTGGGTCCCAGCCCGACCTTGGATCACGAAGTCGGACTGACCGTGACCAACCTTTCGGCAAGCCGCGCCACGATTGTGGCGGGGCCGCTCCTCGTTCTGGCCTGTTATGCGCTCAATGGCAGCCTGGCCGTCGGGCTGGCTCTTGCCGCCACGATCCTGTCTGCTTCCACATTGCTCAATATCGTCGGTCGGAAATTTCTGGCAGCGCCAGAGGCGTCCGCAGACCGACGCGCGGCGATGGTCGGATTCATCGGCGTCGCATTGCTGGCCAATGGCCTGTTCAGCGGAATGATCGTCGGCCTCGCTGTGGTGACGTCCGGATCGGAACCGTTTGCAGCAACCCTGATCCTGGCCTGTGCAATCTTTCAGATGCTGGTGCGCTACCGGGCCTCGCCACGGCTGGCCGCGCTGAATGCCCTGCCCTATCTGGTGGCAGCCTTGTTCCTTGGCGTTCTGGCCTGGCGGCACACCGAACAGCTGGCCAGCCTGCTGGCCTTGGCCGCAATCCCGCTGGCGGCGTTCGGCGTGATCCGCAGCCATATCCATGCGCTCCGGGTCGGCAGGGTCGAGATCGCAAGCCTGCAGCAGTCAGCTGAAGATCTGATGTCACAGCGTTACGGCTGGGACGTGGCGATGCGGGCTGCAGATGGTGGCTACAGCGAGTTTGACCTCAATACCCTGGTCCATGTCCGCCTGTCAGGGAACATCGCCGACATCACCGGGCTGAGCCATGAGGATTTTGCTGCCGATCCTTTAGCTTATCTGCGAAGGATATCACCGGAACAACGCGAGTTGCTGACGCGACGGACCGAGGATCTGCCCTGCGATGGCCGGACAACTTTCAACTTTGAACACGACTACAACCATCCTGATGGCTCGCTCCGCCACCTGCGCTGCTCGGTCGTCAGGTTCCTGCACCCCGACGGACCGCGCCAGATTGCCATGGTGTTTGACCAGACGGCGCGCCGGGTCGCCGAACGTGCCCTTGAACAGGCGCGCACCGAAGCCCTGGCAGAGCGGGAGCGCTGGGAACTGGCAGCAGCGTGCGCTGGGGCCGCCGCCTACGAGTATGACCTGGAAAACAAGCGCTATCTGCCGAGCGCGCGCTATGAAGAATTGATCGGGGAGACGGTCGAACGGATCAACACCGAATTCGGCGGCTCCATGCGCCACCTGATCCCGCAGCCCTGGCGCGATGACGGCGCTGTCGCCTTGCAGACCTTGATCGAAACCAAGTCCCCGCTCATCCTCGACTATCCGGTAGACCGTCCTGACGGTCACAGGATCTGGTTGCGCAGCTATTTCACCTTCAAGCATGATCCCGGCACCAGTTGCGACCGCGTGTTCTGTTTCAGCATCGACATGACCGACGTGCACGATGCAGAACAGGCTGCAGCCATCCTCAGTGCGAGGCGCCAGGCCGAGTGGGAGCTGCTGTACGAGAACTCCGCGATTGCCCAGAATGTCTGGGATGGCAGCGATTTCCATGCCCGGCTGTGCCGCCACTACACGGCCGGCGCCACATCCTTGAGCGAGGCCATGCGCGCTGAAGCCCGCACGATGCCACGACCAGCCGGGCGCACGCCAACCATCATGGTCAACGCTGCCTCGCGCGCGCTGTTTGGCATCGACCAGGCCGGAGACCTCGATTACCAGGTGCATTTTCCCGAGCGCCACCTGAAAGACCTGTATGCCGCGCTCGATAACTGGCAGCCCGGCACGTCCATCGGTCCGTTCCGCACTGTCGTGTCACGCACCGATGGCGAAGTCCGCGACGTAACAGTGGAAGTCCGGGCCGTTGGTGACAATGGCGATCCCTGGCGCCGTTGCATCACCGCCTTTGTCGACATCACCGACCAGGTTCGGGCCGAGGAGGCCCTCGCAGCTGCCAAGCAAGAAGCCGAGAACGCCAACCGCGCCAAGTCGGAGTTTCTGGCCGCCATGAGCCATGAGATCCGCACGCCGATGAACGCCATCCTGGGCATGGGCGAGTTGCTGGCCCATGAGGCCTTGAGCGAGCAGGCCCGCAGCCACGTCGAAACCATGCGCAGCTCCGGTCAGCTCCTGCTGACCGTCCTCAATGACCTGCTTGACCTGTCGAAGATCGAGGCGGGCAAGATGGAGATCGAACGGGTGCCGGTTTCACTGCCCGCCCTGCTCGCGCAGGTCGAGCGGCTGTGGGGCGCGCGCGCGGAGGAAAAGGGCCTCAGCCTCATCGTCGAAGTGGGTGACACGGTGCCTGAGGGGTTTGTCGGCGATCCGTCCCGCCTGCAGCAGATCCTGTTCAACCTCGTGTCGAACGCACTGAAGTTCACGTCATCTGGAACCATCACGGTGGCCGCGGCCTGCATGCCGACCCACCCTGACTATGCTGGCGAGACATTGCTCCTGTCCGTGCGAGACACCGGCGTCGGGATCGGACAGGACGCCATGAGCCGACTGTTCAATCCCTTCATGCAGGCCGACGCCTCGACAAGCCGCAAGTTCGGCGGCACCGGGCTGGGTCTGGCGATCTGCCGCAGGCTGGCCCAGGCGATGGGCGGCTCGATCACGGCAACGTCGGTTCCATCCGAGGGGACATGCTTCACTGTCACGCTACCCTTGCAGCGCACGGCAGCGCCGGTGGCCAGCCGGGACCAGCCCGAAAGCCTCAGCGCCTCGACGGCTGCTGCGATGCGGGTTCTGCTGGTCGAAGACAATCTGGTCAACCAGAAAATCGCGGGCTCGTTCCTGGACTTGTTCGGGGTCGATTATGCGCTGGCCAACGACGGTCGCGAAGCCCTCGACATGGCAGCCCTTGAGACATTCGACGCCATCCTCATGGATGTACAGATGCCGGTCATGGATGGCCTTGAAGCAACCAGCCGGATCCGCAGTAGTGGCGGCCCCAATGCGACTGTTCCGATCATCGGCCTGACCGCTGATGCATTTGACGAACAGAAGCGTAACGGGTTTGCCGCAGGCATGAGCGACTATCTGACCAAGCCGATCGACCCGCGCGCGCTGGCAGCCGCATTGGCGCGGGCTGCGTTGGTTGCAAGCAGCCAGGCTGAAACACAAGCCGACGCCACCGCACAGTCCGCCTGAACGAGGATGGGAGACGCACGGACCCGGGTTGCCGTGTTTGACAGCGGCGCAGGCGGCCTCTCGGTGGTCCGCGCACTGCGTGCCGCTGGCCTGCCATTGGACATCAGCTATGCAGCCGATACCGAATGGTTCCCCTATGGGGATCGAAACGACGCCGACCTGCTGGCCAGACTGCCTGGCTTGATGGGCGAGGTGGTCCGCGTCACGCAGGCCGACCTCCTGATCACCGCCTGCAACACAGCCAGCACCCTTGCTCTGGACACGATCCGGGCCTCTGTCAGCGTGCCAGTTGTCGGCGTCGTCCCCGCCGTGAAGCCGGCTGCGGCGCTCACCCGGACTGGTGTGATCGGGCTTCTGGCCACGCCACGGACCATCGCGCGGACTTATACCGACCGGTTGATCAGCACGCATGCCGCTGGAGTGCGGGTCCTGCGCCATGGGCCGCCGGACCTGGCGCTGGCCGCCGAACAGGTTCTGGCCAGGCAGACGGTGGACCCTTCAGTTTTCGAACGGGCGATGGAGGGCTTGCTGGTGCAGGAGGCGCTGGCCGGAGCACCGATGGATGTGGTGGTGCTGGCCTGCACGCACTATCCCTTCGTGCAGAACGAACTGGCCGCCACGCGAGCGCTGGGCGGGCGCAGCGTGCTGTTTCTGGAACCGGGCGATGCCATCGCCCGGCGCACGGGCGATCTCTTGGGACTTGCCCCCGGCAGCGGCACCGCCACCCTCAGCACCGCCTTCACGACCGGCGGCGAGACGTTGCGGCTGCTGGGACTGGTGCGCACGTTCGGATTTGCCGCAATTGCGAGCCTTGCAGACTGCGTCCAACGGCGTTAACAGCTAGCGCCTTCCAACAAGGCCCTCCGTCGGTTTTCCCGCCGGGGGGCTTTTTTGCGACCGCAAGCCTGTCCCACGCCCTCCAGCGAACCTGCAGAGACCATCATGCCGAAGCGCACCGACCTGAAATCCATCCTGATCATCGGGGCCGGACCCATCGTGATCGGTCAGGCGTGCGAGTTTGATTATTCAGGCGTGCAGGCCTGCAAGGCGCTGAAGGCCGAGGGCTATCGGGTCATTCTGGTCAATTCCAACCCGGCCACGATCATGACCGACCCGGACCTGGCCGATGCCACTTATATCGAGCCGATCACACCGGATGTGGTGGAAAAGATCATCGAAAAAGAGCGCCCGGACGCGGTGCTGCCCACCATGGGCGGCCAGACAGCTTTGAACTGCGCGCTGGCACTGGAGAAGCGCGGCACATTTGCCCGGCTGGGCGTGGAAATGATCGGTGCCAGGGCCGATGTGATCGACAAGGCCGAAGATCGGCTGAAGTTCCGCGACGCCATGGACAGGATCGGGCTGGAAAGTCCGCGCTCCATGGTGGTCACCAATGCCGAACAGGCGGCAGAAGCGCTCAAGCTGGTCGGCCTGCCCGCCATCATCCGCCCGTCGTTTACCCTCGGTGGCACCGGCGGTGGCATTGCCTACAATCAGGAACAATACCGCACGATTTGCGCAGGCGGGATTGCCGCTTCCCCTGTGGGCGAGGTGCTGGTGGAAGAAAGCGTGCTGGGCTGGAAGGAATACGAGATGGAAGTGGTCCGCGACACGGCGGACAATTGCATCATCATCTGCTCCATCGAGAACATCGACCCGATGGGTGTGCACACGGGCGACTCGATCACCGTGGCCCCAGCGCTCACGCTGACCGACAAGGAATACCAGCGGATGCGCGATGCCTCCATCGCGGTGCTGCGCGAGATCGGCGTGGAGACCGGCGGATCGAACGTGCAGTTTGCGATCAATCCGAAAGATGGCCGGATGACCGTGATCGAGATGAACCCGCGCGTGTCGCGGTCCTCGGCGCTGGCGTCGAAGGCCACCGGGTTTCCGATTGCCAAGGTCGCAGCCCGCCTTGCCGTGGGCTACACACTCGATGAAATCGCCAATGACATCACCAAGGGCGCGATGCCCGCCAGTTTCGAGCCGACCATCGATTATGTGGTGACCAAAATCCCGCGCTTTGCGTTTGAAAAGTACAAGGGCGCCGACAGCACGCTGACCACATCCATGAAGTCGGTCGGCGAGGCCATGGCGATTGGCCGGACATTTCAGGAGAGCTTCCAGAAGGCGCTGCGGTCACTGGAGACCGGGCTTGCCGGGTTTGACCCCGACCCCAGCCTGCCAGCCGATCATGATGCCCTGCATGCCATCCTCGCCCGCCCTCATGCCACCCGGATCATCGCTGTCGGTCAGGCCCTGCGGGCGGGCATGAGTGTGGAGCAGATCCATGCAGCCACCGCGATTGACCCCTGGTTCCTGCGCCAGTTTGCCGAGATCATCGAGACAGAACAGGCAATGGCCGGGCGCGGCCTGCCTGTGGATGCCGACGACTGGCGCGCAGTCAAGGCCATGGGCTTCTCCGACATCCAGATCGCACGTGCCACGGGCAAGCCGGTCTCTGACGTCACCGCGACCCGTCATGGCTTCGGCGTGCGCCCGCAGTTCAAGCGGATCGACACCTGTGCCGCCGAATTCCGGGCCGAAACGCCCTACATGTATTCGACCTACGAGACCGGGTTTGCGGGCGCTGTACCGGCCTGCGAGGCAGACCCGAGCAACAGCCGCAAGATCATGATCCTGGGCGGCGGGCCGAACCGGATCGGCCAGGGCATCGAGTTCGACTATTGCTGCTGCCATGCCGCCTTTGCCTGCGAGGCGCTGGGCGTGGAATCGATCATGGTGAATTGCAATCCCGAGACAGTGTCCACCGACTACGACACCTCCGACCGGCTGTACTTCGAACCTCTGACCGCCGAAGACGTGCTGGAAATCATCCATGTGGAGCAATCACGCGGCACCTTCCAGGGCGTGATCGTACAGTTTGGCGGGCAGACGCCGCTGAAGCTGGCCCATCCGCTGGAACAGGCCGGGGTGCCGATCCTGGGCACCAGCGTGGATTCCATCGACATTGCGGAAGATCGGGAGCGGTTCAAGGCGCTCTTGAACCAGATCGGCCTGGTCCAGCCGCGCAACGACATCGCCCGCACCCGTGAAGAAGCCATCGCGGCAGCCGACCATGTTGGCTATCCGGTCGTGTTACGTCCGTCTTATGTTCTGGGCGGGCGGGGTATGGAAGTGGTCCACGACCGGGCTGGTCTGGAACGCTACATCACCGAGGCAGTGATCGTGTCTGGCGACAATCCGGTGCTGATCGACGAGTTCCTGCGCGATGCGATCGAGGTCGATGTGGACGCGCTGTCCGACGGCACCGATGTGTTCGTGGCCGGGGTGATGGAGCATATCGAGGAGGCTGGCATCCACTCCGGTGACAGTGCCTGTGCCCTGCCGCCCTACACGCTGTCCGACAAGATCATCGCCGAGATCGAACGCCAGACTGTGGTCATGGCGCGCGCGCTCAAGGTCGTTGGCCTGATGAACATGCAATATGCTGTCAAGGACGGTCAGGTCCATGTCATCGAGGCCAATCCGCGCGCCTCGCGCACCGCGCCCTTCGTGGCCAAGGCCGTCGGCATTCCCGTGGCCAGCATTGCAGCGCGGCTGCAGGCGGGCGAGACGCTCGCCAGCTTCGGGCTGGCAAAGAAAACCCTTGGCCATGTCGCTGTGAAGGAGGCGGTCTTCCCCTTTGCCCGGTTTGCGGGGGTCGATCCTATCCTGGGGCCGGAAATGCGCTCCACCGGTGAAGTCATGGGGCTGGATCGCGGCTTTGGCCAGGCCTTCATGAAGTCTCAGATGGCCGCGGGTATGGTACTGCCCGACAGTGGCACCGTGTTCCTGTCAGTGAAGAATTCCGACAAGCCCGCTGCCATCGAACTGGCGCGCACCTATCGTGAGCTCGGCTTTGCCGTTGTGGCCACTCGCGGCACGGCGGCCACAATCGCTGCAGCCGGTGTCGAGGTCGGTGTGGTCAACAAGGTGCTCGAAGGCTCCCCCCATGTGGCGGACCGGATGATTGACGGCGCGATCCAGCTGGTGATCAATACAACCGAGGGGGCGCAGTCCTTGAAAGACAGCTATGATATCAGGCGCACCGCGCTGATGTCGAATATCAGCTATTACACCACGATTTCCGGCGCCCGGGCCGCCGCCCAGGCCATCGCCGCCGCCCGCACCGGCAGATTTGAAGTCCACCCACTGCAAGCCTACGCTTGACGAAACGCAATCCGGCCCACACTTTCGGGTCCCTTTTTTGTGGAACTCCTCACAATGGAAAAGATTCCAATGACCGTTGAGGGCCAGGCGGCCCTTGACGCAGAACTGAAGCGATTGAAGACCCAGGAACGCCCGGCGGTGATCGCGGCGATCTCTGAAGCCCGCTCACACGGCGATCTTTCGGAAAACGCCGAGTATCATGCGGCCAAGGAACGCCAGTCCTATATCGAAGGACGGATCGCGGAACTGGAAGACAAGCTGGCCCGTGCCCAGGTGATCGAGGTCTCGCGCCTGTCTGGCTCGACCATCAAGTTTGGCGCCACTGTCACCTTGATCGACGAGGAAAACGACGGTGAGGCCGT
>JALOSP010000040.1 GCA_025458365.1 Hyphomonadaceae bacterium | reverse complement strand
GATGCCCGAGGGAGCCACCACTGCGGCCTTCATATTGGTGGCGTCGAGAAAGCCCTTCAGGAATGTGGTCTTGCCACTGCCTGCCCGCCCGGTGAGGTAGATCGCGCCTGAACCCCGCTCCACCAGCTCGGCCACTGGGCCATAGGGGCCATCGGCAAGGGCTTCGACCTGATCACCGCGCGGCATCGGCTTGCGCCCGGCCACTGCACCCTTGCCGGAGAGAACCGCCTGCCAGGCGGTGTCGGGATTGGCATGGACCATCTGGGCCACAACCTTGCCGCCTTCCAGAAGCACCGCCGCAAAAGCGCCACCCATATCGACCAGACGGGCAAGGCCCCCAGCCAGCGTCTGTTCGCGCACGGTTTTCATGGAGCCGGTTTCGCCGGTTTACGGGGCTGCCGTCAACTGGCGTCTGTCAGGCGAAAGTGGATACCGGTTTTGCCGCCCGACAGACGCCAACCTTTTGATCTTGGGTTGGTCTGATCCACATGAGTCCGTGGGGATCAGACCAACTCTGGCGTTGCGCGCCACTGCCAAATGACGGCAGGGTGGAAGCAGAGGTCACACCATCGGAGGACGGCCATGGACAGCTATCACAAGCGCACGCTCGGCAATCGCACGCTGGATCCGCGCACCCAGATGATGGGCTTCGGCTATGACCCGCACCTGTCGGAAGGCTCGTTGAAGCCGCCGGTGTTTCTCACGTCGACCTTCGTGTTTCCCAATGCCCAGGCGGGGAAGGATTTCTTCGACTATACCAGTGGCCGCAAGACGCCGCCTGCGGGCACTGCCGCCGGGTTGGTCTATTCGCGGTTCAACAATCCCAATCTGGAGGTGCTGGAAGACCGGCTGGCGATCTGGGACGAGGCCGAGGCGGCTGCGGTGTTTTCATCGGGCATGTCGGCGATCTCGACAACACTGCTCGCCTTCCTCAAACCAGGTGACGTGATCCTGATCTGTCAGCCGCTCTATGGCGGGACAGAAACCCTGATCGAAAAGGTGTTCCCGAACTTCGGCGTCACCAAGGTGGCGTTCCAGGATGGCTGTGATGCGGCGTCGGTGGAGGAGGCAGGCACGCGCGCCATGGCTGCAGGCCGGATCGGTGCCATTATGGTCGAGACACCGGGCAACCCGACCAATGCGATTGTCGATCTGTCCTTGATGCAGGCGATGGCTGACCGGATCGGCGCGGCTCAGGGCCATCGCCCGCCGGTGGTGTGCGACAACACCTTCCTGGGTCCGGTGTATCAGAACCCGCTGAAACACGGGGCCGATATCAACGTCTATTCGCTGACCAAATATGTCGGCGGGCATTCCGATCTGGTGGCCGGTGGCGCGACAGGCTCGATGCAATGGATGAAGCCGGTGCGCGCCCTGCGCTCGGCTATCGGCACCCAGCTTGATCCCAATACCAGCTGGATGATCATGCGGTCACTTGAGACGCTGGCGATCCGCATGGAGGCCGCAGCCGCCAATGCCGACAAGGTGGCGAACTTCCTGCACACCCATCCGAAAATCACTGACGTCTGGCACCTGTCGCTGATGCCGGAGGATGATCCTGGCTATACCGCATTCAAGCGCCAGTGCAGCGGGGCAGGGTCCACGTTTGCATTCGAGGTTGAAGGCGGGGAAGCTGCGTGCTTCCGCCTGCTCGACCGGCTGCAGGTCATCAAGCTGGCGGTGTCGCTTGGTGGTACCGAGACCCTGGCCAGCCACCCGGCCAGCATGACCCATTCGGGCGTGCCACTGGCAGACCGGATTGCGTTGGGTGTCACCGAAAGCCTGATCCGGATTTCGGTGGGCATCGAGCACCCGGACGATCTGATCGCCGATCTGGTCCAGGCGCTTGATGGGGTGTGAGGGGCAAATAGCCCTCGCCCCATGCAATGGGGAGAGGGTTGGGTGAGGGGTCCTGAAGTCGCCCAACACTGCCCAGGTTTTGGCTTGTCACCAGCAGCCCCTCACCCCAGCCCTCTCCCCACTGTTCATGGGGAGAGGGAGCGGTCTTGTCCTACTTCTTGCCGAACAGGCCGCCCAGCGCGTTCTTGGCCAAGTCGGCCACGTCGTTCAGCGGGTTGCCGTCGCCGTCCTTGTCCAGGCCCTTCACCATGTCGCCCAGCGGGCTCTCGTTGATCTTGCCCATGACGCCTCCGAGCAGGCCTTGAGCGGTTTCGCCCAGAGCACCGGCCTTTTCCTGCAGCGTGCTGGTCAGGCCTTCGGCCATCCCTGTCACCTTGTCGAGCGGCAGGCCGGTTTTTTCGGCGACTGCCTTGGCCGAGTCCATCAGATTGCCACCGGATTCCTTGGCATGGGCCAGGAGGTCGCCCATGACGCCCTGAGCCTGCTCGGCGCCCAGACCGACCTTCTCACCCAGACCCTTCAGCATCTCGTTGCCGCCGATTTTCGAAACAATGTCATTGATGTTCAGCATGATGGTTTCTCCATTGGCCGGGCACCGTGCGGCCAGCACGCGCCTCCGGCATTGGAGTGCTCATAGCAGGTGGCCTGTGACGTTCCAATGTCTGGCGCAGGAATGCCATCACTGTCGCTGCGATATCGAAAAATCTAGCCACGGTGCGTCATCTGGTCGCGCGCGCAAGGTGAAATGCCACCACTCTTCGGCATAGCCTGCAAAACCGGCCTGATCCATCAAGGCGGCGAGCCGTTGGCGGTTGGCAATTGCTGATGCCGGCACATCTCTGGAGGCGATCCCGCTGGACGGGTGGAAACAATCGAATGGCGTGCCGAAGTCCAGGGTCATCCGGTCGCTGCGGTTGCCGCATGCGCTGGAGCGGCGCGGTGCAAACCGCGGTGCACGGGCAGGCCCGATGGCCAGATCGACAGTGTAGCCCCGCGAATGCCCGGAGCGCGCGGCGATATAGCCACGCTCGATCAACGTGTTGCGGGCAAGGCCGGGATAGTAATGCCGGTTGTCGCCGGTTGATCCCCCAACCCAGGTATTGAAGGCTGTCACCGCGTGAGCCGGGCGGTAACAGTCGAAGATCACCAAAGTCTCGCCCGTTGCCGCCAGCTGGCGCTGCACCGTCACCAGCGCATCGGCAGCCGGTCGGGCCAGCAGGCAGCGCGGCGCGCCATAGCCCGGCACGCGCCTGCCGGTGAAATTGTTCGCCGTGGCATAGCGGATGTCCATGCGGATCGTGGGATCGAGCCGGGCGAGATTGACCCAGGTGTCGGGCAGGGGGGCAGAGGCGTGCGTGCCGTGGGCATGGGCCGGGGTTGCCAGACCCAAGCCGACAAGTGCGGCGATTGCCAGGGCCTTCACGTCAGGCACCATTCGCCTTTGCGTCCGCATAGGCCTTCAACACGGCCTGCATCCGGGCGATGTGTCCCTTGCCACCGGTCTCGGCGACGAAGAAGTCATAGACCCCGGGGTCCAGCCGCAAATGCACTGACTTGCGGGCCTTGGGTTCCACCAGCACGGCATTGGCCCAGAAGTCGTCGCCCAGGTCAGGGCCCTCGGGCGCGTCGGGGCGGGTTAGGGTCTTGCCAGCGTCACGCAG
This sequence comes from Hyphomonadaceae bacterium, assembly GCA_025458365.1. GTDB lineage: Bacteria > Pseudomonadota > Alphaproteobacteria > Caulobacterales > Aquidulcibacteraceae > JALOSP01. The sequence goes on along the minus strand of JALOSP010000040.1, from coordinate 4,693 downwards.
TGCCCTTGCTTCGGCCAGCGACATACGCGTCATAACGATTTCTGTCACTTCGGCCTCCTTTCCAAGCGCTGATCAGGCGGATCGCGCCTTCTCGTTCGGTGTGGATCACCACAAAGCAATCCGCATCAACCAAACCAATCGATTTGTACCGCTCTTCACCATAGTCTCTTCGACTATCCGTCATCGCAAGAGTTTCACCCTCAAATATCAAAATGGCATCGACAAAATCCACGCCATGCTTCTTCAAGTTCTCAAAATACTTTCCCTCATCCCATTCGTATTCACGGCCCATCGACCACCCTCACGACAGCAGTTTCCGAGCATGGCTTCACCTTCTCTTTCTACCGCCGAACGGAATTAGGGCCCACGCTTCCGAAGCCGCAAACTTGATCGACCGAATCCCTATACACCAAACGTGTACACAAATCAATTCCGGTCCGTCCAGCCCGATCGCTCAACCAGCCCCGCCCACCGTCAGCCCGCCAATCCGCAGGGTCGGCTGGCCAACGCCGACTGGCACGCTTTGCCCGGCCTTGCCGCAGGTGCCGACGCCATCGTCGAGCTTGCTGTCATTGCCGATCATGCTGATCTGGCTCATGGCCTTTGGCCCGTCACCGATCAGGCTGGCACCCTTCACCGGGGCGATGATCTTTCCGTCTTCGACAAGGTAGGCTTCGGTGCACTGGAACACGAACTTGCCCGAGGTGATATCCACCGAGCCACCGCCCAGATTGGTGGCATAGATCCCGCGCTTCAGGCTGGCGATGATCTCGGCGGGGTCATGACTGCCGCCCTCCATGAAGGTATTGGTCATGCGCGGCATCGGGGCATGGGCAAAGCTTTCGCGGCGGCCATTGCCCGTTGCTTCCACACCCATCAGTCGGGCGTTCTGGCGGTCCTGCAGATAGCCGCGCAGATAACCGTCCTCGATCAGAACGGTGCGGCTGGTCGGGGTGCCCTCGTCATCGATGGTGAGCGAGCCGCGCCGGTTGGCAATCGTGCCATCGTCCACCACGGTCACGCCTGGAGCGGCCACACGCTCGCCGATCCGCCCGGAAAACGCGCTGGTCCCCTTGCGATTGAAGTCACCTTCCAGCCCGTGGCCGACGGCTTCATGCAGCAGCACACCGGGCCAGCCCGCGCCCAGCACCACATCCATTTCGCCAGCCGGTGCGGGGATCGCGTCCAGATTGACCAGTGCGATCCGCAAGGCCTCGTCCGCGAGTGACTTCAGTCTGCCGCCATCGATCCAGCGGGCATATTCTTCACGCCCGCCAGCACCCATGGAGCCGGTCTCGCGCCGCCCATCCTTTTCCGCCGTCACCGAAACATTGACCCGCACCAGAGGCCGGGCATCTGCGCGCACGTCGCCATCCGGCCGTATGATCGCGATTTCCTTGCGCGAAGCTGCAAGCGAAACCGACACTTGCACAACGCGCGGGTCTTTGGCCCGAACATAGGCGTCGATCTCTTCCAATGTGGCGATCTTGCTTTCGAAAGATGGTGCAGCCAGCGGGTCCAGGTCGCCGTAGAGTGCCAGGTTGGTGCGCCTTGGCGCGTCGGCGAGCGTGCCACTAAAGCCGCGCCGTGCCATGGCCGCCGCATCCCCCGCCCGACCCAGAGCCGCGCGCGATATCTCGTTGGAATGGGCATAGCCGGCCGCTTCGCCCGCCACGACCCGCAATCCAAAGCCGGTCTCCGAATCATAGCTGGCGGTTTTCAGGCGCCCATCGTCCCAGACAAAGCTCTCGTTGCGGGTCGCTTCCGCATAGATTTCGCCGTCGTCACCGGTGCCGACCGCGTCTTGAAGTGCTGCAAGCCCGCCGCTGTCAAGCACCGACTGGACAAGTGCGTTGGGGGCTGGTGTCATGACGATCGATCCTCGGGCTGCAGTATCATTGTGAAAAGCACTTAAGCGGGTTTCGGGGCGACGCAAGTGATGTTGGCAAGACTGAATCACCGTCAGGGCGGGGTATGCGAGCGGTTGGCAAGCAATGGCCCTGCCACGCGCCTTGTTCACATCTGCTGTACCGTGCTCCAAACACGCCAACCCGTTGCAGCTTTGGGGTTTCGCCTCGCATGGCGGTCATGTTAGTGGGCTGGAAACTGCGACATGCCATCACTGCGACATTCGACCGTCTTTTTTGGCGGAAAGATGTTGCCGGGGCCTTGCCTTGCGGGTTTGGGGAACAAGTTTTAGCCGTCAGGCGGTGAGTGAAGGCCCGGTTGGGCTGTCACAAAGCGTTCGATGCCCGGCAAACCGTTTGAGGGATTCAATGGGAAAGTTTGAACAGGTTCGCGCCGCTGCAGCCTCCGCGCTGCTCGCTGCGCTAGTGGGTTTGCCTGCTTGGGCTGCCCAGCCGGTGGACAAGGGGTTGGGGCTCCAGCCTGCTGTCACTCCGGTGATGCACGACATCCATGTGTTCCATGACTATGTGCTGCTGCCGATTATCACGATCATCTCGGTGTTCGTGCTGGGCCTGCTGCTGTGGGTCATGTTCCGCTACAATGCGAAGGCCAATCCGGTTCCTGCAAAATTCACCCACAATGTGACGATCGATGGAAAACAGTACAGATGTGCTGTGATCGACTCGTCTAACAAGAACCAGAAGGATGTGGCGATCCTACGAGCGACTGGCTATAACCATCCGACCGTGCTGAGATTGCGGGAGTCCACCGCCGATCTAAAGAAGGGCGATGCCGTCTTTGTCTGGGGACATCCCGGTGGCGACAATAATTTGGAATATTCGACTGGAACGATCGTTAGTAATCCGATGGGTGAAAATGAGTCTCGGTGGCACTTTGGGACACCTGGGGCATATATTCGCTATTCACCAAAATTTTTGGCAAAAGGCGATTCTGGCGGGCCTCAATTCTTGTCCGCAACCAATGAAGTGATTTCTGTTACCCACGGTGGATCGAACCCAACGAGCCAATCCCCTACTACCAAGCGTGAGGATATCGTTTATCCCGATCCGGACAACAAACCCAGCGGTTCAAAGATCGAGAATGTGATCGAGTTGCTCAAAAAGAACAACATTCCCTATAACCAATCATGACTCCAGATGAAACTCAGACACAGATTAACTCGCATTTGACAGATGCTGAGCTAATCGAACAGTTGCGGTTACGAGAGCTTGAGGTTGTGAAGGCAGAGCTTGACGATCGGCTAGCTCAGATTGAACCGCTCGCAAATCAGATCGCCGCGATCCTTAACGAGTGCGTTCCGTTGGATCGGAAATGCCGGGAATTGTACTCCCTGGCTCATCCTGGAACCTACGATTGCTGGTGTGGCAACATCGATCGCTTCAACGAGTTCCTTCCGAGGATTGTGCCGGGCCCGAGAGGTAGCCGATTGGCGAACTGGCTATTCTGAAGATCAACCAGCCGATCGCGGGGTTTTCCGTCTCCAAAGCGGGAAACCCATTTTGTCCTTGCCGCCAATATGGTCAAACGATCGATAACCGATCGCCATCCCTTCGACAATCCAGTTGAACGATCGCCCCAGATTCGGACGGTGGCTGACCCCATACTTGGACAACAAATTGATCGAGCCCACAGGGTTGGATCATTCGCTTGCTGGCTAATTCCTTATAGGTAGTCGAGGAGAGATTACGGCGGATCCCGATCGTCATCAACTCGCCATCGATCGCCAATATTTTGCCAACAATCTTGACCGTATCGATCGGCATTGGCAGTCGATCGTCAGTACAAAGGCTTTTCAGTACGACGGTCAATCGTCCTTTGCGATCGGACTTCGGGTAGACAAGCCATGGGCGATCGGCTGGCGAGAATAACTCACAGGGACGGGACAGCAGCCATAGCGTGAATCTTGAATCGATCCCAGCGACTTGCAGCAATACCCCATCAGAGCAGCGGAAAAGCAATCGATCGTCTTCAATGTGTAGCCGACCGTGAAACACGGCGATCGACTGGAAGGTTGCCTTAGGCTTGCCGTCCGATCGAGGTTTCACACTGTCACGTTTTGTGACAGTGTCAGGATGCTCTGATTGTGAGGTTTCTGGCGTTTGTTGACTGGGGCGATCGGAATTGTCTGGATCGGGCTGGGGTGCCTTGGGTTTTGGACTTGGGCGATTGACTGATGGGCGTTGGAAGGCTTTGCTCGGCATGGCGCGAATGGTACTGCATTACTAGGGCGAAGATTTCGCATTTATCATTTTGGATAAATGGCGTTGTTTCGCGTGTTTCGAGGTACTGCATTACTGCGATCAGCGGTTGGCTGGGGCTTCTTCGAGTAAACTCCAATCTGCCAGCCCAGACACGCCGATCCTTACTTCGTCTCCGCAGTAATCCCGGCAAAGGAAGAAGTCAGTCTGGTACGTACATTTTGCGCCATCAGGACGGAACAAGTCATAGCGGTAGCCCGGTACATGCCCATCACTAGATAGCAGTGACTTAAGTCGATCGTACTGGGGGTTTAGCCGAGTGATGTCTTCATAGCTAGCTCGCCATGACCGCAGGTAGTTGTATCCAGTGAACTGGTTGGCTGTCCAGTAGGCTCTTGAAGGCTTTAATAGGTCGTTGGTATGCAAACAGATGTCTGTCGTGTTGCTGGTAATGACGACGATCTTCCCTTCGCTACGCCACTCCATCAGCTTTTCTAGGATTTTCAGGTAGTCAGCTCCAAGCAGTATATCCCCCCCTCCTACGGGCATGTCATTGCCTACCGACA
>JALOSP010000417.1 GCA_025458365.1 Hyphomonadaceae bacterium | reverse complement strand
ATCCGGATGTGGAGTTCGTGAAGCCCTGCAATCTGTGCCCGCACATGAAACAGATCAGCCTGGCCGACATTTATGACGCCCTTCTGCACGGTCAGCACGAAGTGCTGGTGCCTGACGATGTGTCAGCCCGCGCGCGCAAGGCGGTGGAGGCGATGCTGAACCTGCCGAAAATGCCCGCCAATATCTATGATGTGGCCCGGCCTGTTCCCGCCTCGATGGAACTGATCTGAGGTGGAGACGATCCGCCTGCCGGATGGTGCGGTGCTGATTGTGGGCGCAGGCCTGGCGGGCCTGTTCCTGGCGCTCAAGCTTGCGCCGCGTCCTGTAACCGTGGTGTCGGTGGCGCCGCTCGGCACCGGTGCGTCCAGTGCCTGGGCGCAGGGCGGCCTGGCCGCAGCCCTGGCACCGGAAGACAGCCCGCAGAGCCATGCCGACGACACAATTGCAGCCGGTGCTGGTCTGGTCGATCCTGTGGTGGCACGGCTGATCGCCGAGGATGGCCCGGCCCGGGTCCGCGATCTGATTGCGCTGGGTGTGCCGTTCGACCGCAAGGCCGATGGCTCCCTCGACCTGTCGCTGGAAGCGGCACACAGCCACCCCCGCGTCGCCCGTGTGGCAGGCGACCTCGCCGGTCGCGAGATCATGGCAAGCCTGATCAGGGCGGTGCAGACATCGCCCCACATCACGGTGATCGAAGGCGTGGCCGCCCATGCCCTGTTGCAGCACGACGATGGCCGCATCGGCGGGATCATCGCCCGCAACGGCCGCACCCTGCGGATCGAAGCAGGCGAAACCGTCCTGGCCACAGGTGGTTCGGGCGGCCTGTTCAAGGTGACGACCAACCCGGTGCAGGCGGCAGGCCAGGGGCTGGCCATGGGTGCCCGCGCCGGGGCGCTGGTGGCGGATGCGGAGTTCGTGCAATTCCACCCCACCGCCATTGACATCGGACGCGACCCGGCACCGCTGGCAACCGAAGCCCTGCGCGGTGAAGGCGCTGTTCTGGTCAATCGCGACGGCACGGCTTTCATGGCGGGCTATCATCATCTGGCAGACCTTGCCCCACGCGATGTGGTCGCGCGCGCCGTGGCTTCAGAGAACGCGTCAGGGCGGGGTGCTTTTCTCGATTGCCGTCAATCGGTTGGAGCGGGGTTCGGCCACCATTTCCCGACAGTCCATGCCGCCTGCCTGTCTGCCGGGATCGACCCGGAAGTCACGCCGATCCCGGTTGCCCCCGCTGCCCACTATCACATGGGCGGCCTGGTCACCGACATGTGGGGCGCGACCAGCCTGTCAGGCCTGACCGCCATCGGGGAAGTGAGTTCGACAGGGGTGCACGGTGCCAACCGGCTGGCCTCCAACAGCTTGCTGGAGGCGGTGGTGTTTGCGGCCCGGGCCGCTGATCGGCTCTTGTCCACCGGCGTGGCCGGCAGGCCGGGCGGGGATGGCACCATGCCCCCGGCATTGCCTGATGGCGGACGGGCGAGCCTGCGCGCCGCCATGAGTCAACACGCTGGTGTGGTGCGCGATGCTGCGGGTCTTGGAGCCTTGCTGGAAGACATCGCACGTCTGGAAACCGTGCACGGCAATGCCAACGAACTGGTCAGCGCCCGCCTGATCGCCGAAGGCGCTTTGGCCCGTCAGGAGAGCCGTGGCGGACATTTCCGGGCCGACTTTCCCGGTGTCGCCGCAAAGGCCGAGCGCAGTTTTCGTGTGCTTGAGCGGGCTGGACTCAATGCCCCGAGATCACAGGGCGATACCGCCAGCCGCTCTGCTGCTTCGGAAGTCCACATCCAATGACCCTGCCTCCCCTGCCCGACCCGATCCTGTTGCCGATTGTCCAGCTTGCACTGGCCGAAGACCTTGGCCGGGCCGGCGACGTGACCACGCAAGCGACCATTGACCCGACCACGCAGGCCCGGTGGGTCATGCGGGCGCGCAAGCCTGGCGTGCTGACCGCCGAGCGCACCATGCTGAACTTCGTTGGCCAGCTCTCCGGCGTCGCCAGCCTGACGCGGGCTTTCGTGGAGGCGGTCGCGGGGACAGGCGTTAAGATCGCAGACACACGCAAGACCCATCCGGGCATGCGGGCCCTTCAAAAGCGCGCGGTGCGGCTGGGTGGCGGATCATCGCACAGGTTTGCGCTGGATGATGCCATCCTGATCAAGGACAATCATGTCGCCGCCGCAGGAGGCGTTGGGGCCGCCCTTGCCCGCGCCAAGAGCTTTGCCGGGCACTTGCTCCCCATCGAAGTGGAAGTTGATGGTCTGGCCCAGCTTGCCGAGGCCCTGCCCTTTGAGCCGACATGCGTCATGCTGGACAATTTCAGTCTGGAGGATCTGCGCACCGCTGTGGCCCTGGCCAAAGGCCGGACAACCCTTGAGGCTTCAGGCAATGTCACCTTGTCCACCGTACGCGCCATTGCCGAAACCGGCGTGGACGTGATCAGTTCAGGCGCGCTGACCCATTCAGCGCCCTGCCTCGACATCGGGCTGGATGCCGGCTGAAACCGGCCCGACCCAGGCCAGTTCAGCCACCAGCGGATAGTGATCGGAACCCAGCGCCGGGCCGCGCTTGATCGACACGAGACGCCAGTGCTTGCCAGCCATGACATGGTCGATGGGGAAGACCGGAAATCGGGGTTGGCCGCGCCAGACGGGTGTGGCTGGCCAGGAAAACAGAGCCTGGGAATGTCTGAAAAGCCCGGCTGCCTCGACCATGCGTGGAAGCGCGTGACTCCAGCCGCCTGAATTGAAATCGCCCGTCAGGATCATGCTGTCAGCGCCCAGTGCTTGCACCTGCGAGACGATCCGGCGGTACTGGTCGGCCTGGGTGCGGGCGCTTGGCGCAAGGATGTTGAGCGGACGGTCCAGCGGCCACACGGTGTGGGCTGACATCAAGCCATATTCGAAGCCCTGAGGGGCCATGTACCTTGCCGAGGCCCATGGCGAGTCGAGCAGATCGGAGTTCGATCCCGGCAGCGGCTGCTGCCTGGAGACAATCCAGCCAAGGCAAGACCCTGTCACGCGCGAACAGTCGGTGCGAAATGGCAGATCGTCCGACAGCGCTTGCAAGACAACCTGCCCGTTTGCACCTGAGGCTTCCTGCAGCAGGATGGCGTCGGGCCGCTGGGCGCGCAGCCAGGCAATGGCAGGGGCCGGGTCTTGCAGCACGCTTCCGTGCAGATTGAACGTGACGATCCGCAGGACGGCCTCGTTGGGGCCTGCCGATCGTGTCTCGGCCAGCGTCGCGTTCGCCAATGCCGCGGCAAGGTCCGGAACGACCCGAACCCCGCTGGCGACGAGCGCACAACAAGCCAGCACAGCCAGCAGGGCCGCTCTCTTGTACAAGGGCACAGCCAATGCGGCGACGAGGACCGTCACGCAGAACAGGGCTGGTGCGACTTGATTGATGGCATCGAGCACCGGCGACACCGCCCCCAATGTCATGACGAGGGCCAGGCCCGCACTGCCCAGCACCAGCACCCCGACCCCTTCAATCCAGACTTCCAGCAGCACCGCACGCCAGCGGCTGCGCGGCCTGATGGCCGGATCCGGCGGCCGGGGCACCATCGGCTCGGAAGGAACTGGTTCAGTCATCGCGCCTTCAGCGTCTGTCAGGCCAATGGGATCGCGGTTTTGCCGCCTCACAGACGCCATCCCCCTGATCTTGGGTTTGTCGGATCCACCTTAGAGTATCGTGCCGAAAACCGGTTCCCACTTTTCGGAACGATACTCTAAGTCCGGCGGACCAGAACACGTCTATTCACCTGCGTTGCCATGCCAACTCAAGATGCGTTGCAGCATCATGTTCGCCAAAAAAACGGCGGGCCCGGAATGGACCCGCCGCAAGGCGATGCTCAGGGAGCGCCGATTGGTGGTGCAAACCGGC
>JALOSP010000416.1 GCA_025458365.1 Hyphomonadaceae bacterium | reverse complement strand
GACCACTATCCTGATGGCAATGGCTGGTCAGATGTCTGCCGGATCGGTCCGCCGCCCGCCCGCCGTTCGCGGAATTTCGGTGGAGACGCAGGCCCGTCTTGACGCGGGCCTGATGTCTGCACGGCTGCCCTGGCAGGTCACGGTCTATCTCTTCTGCGTGGTGATCCCGATCTGGTTCAATGCTGGGCCGCTCCTGATGTCGACGTTGCGGCTATTCCTGATGGTGATGATCATCCCGGTAGTGATCCGCCTTCTAATGGGGGTCTACGGGCGGTTGATCATAACAGACTGGTTGTTCATAGCTCACACCGTCTGGATGGCCGTGGCGCTCGGCGTGATGAGCCCCGAGGCTGTTGTTACCCAGGTGGGCTCGGTCGGGATGGAGTTCCTAGGCGGCTACGCCATAGGGCGCGCCTATGTGCGCACCCCCGAGGTGTTCCTTGCACTCTGTCGGGCGCTGACGCTGATCGTGCTGTGCATGATGCCCTTTGCGCTTTATGAGGCGCAGACAGGCCGACCGCTGATCGTGGAATACATCGCCCGCCTGCCAGGCATCCGCAGCGTCGAGATCGTCACGACCGAAGGGCGTCTAGGGCTTGAACGGGTGCAGGGCCCCTTTGCCCACCCGATCCATTTCGGGCTCTTCTGCTCGGTTGCATTCTCCCTGAGCTTCGTCGCGCTGAAGGGCTTGGTGGGCGATACCCGGCGCTGGCTCACCGCCGGTATCGTGGCCGCGACCGGGTTTCTTGGACTTGCAAGCGGCGCTTGGCTGGCCATCATTCTCCAGATCGCGCTGATCGCCTGGGCCGCGGCCTTCGATCGTATCCGTTGGCGCTGGTGGCTGTTGGTGGGTCTGTTTGCGCTGGCCTATGTGGCGATCGACATCCTGTCGAACCGCACACCCATTCGCGTCTTCATGAGCTATGCGACCTTCTCGGCGCACACGGCCTACTGGCGGGGGCTGATCTTCGAATGGGGCATCGCCAATGTGCTTGGTAGCATTGAAAAAAGCATCCCGGCCAGTCCGATCTTCGGCATCGGCTTACGCGACTGGATCCGGCCGCATTTCATGAGCTCGGGCAGCATGGACAATTTTTGGCTTGTCCTTGCTGTGCGCTATGGAGTTCCCGGCTTTTTTCTTCTTGTCATCGGCTACGCCATCGTCATCGCCCGCGTCATGCGCCGTGACTTCACGGCGGATCCCGTTTTGTCTCAGATCCGCCGTGCATGGGTCTTCACCTTCCTTGGTCTGACCTTCACGTTGTGTACCGTCCATATTTGGACAAATGTCTTTTCTTTCACCTTTTTCATGTTCGGTGCTGGCGTATGGATTCTAGCAGCACAACCTATCCTTGCCACTAAACAGACCGTAGCTCACGGCCATTCAGTCCAACCCAAGTCATTTAGACTAAGCTATTCGCGCTTTCCGGTTCTCCACCGCAGGCCGGGCCCTTCTATCACAAGGACATCTCCATGACAGACGGCACAATCAGCAGTTTCCGCCAGAAGCGCGGAGCAATTCTTGCACGCTACATCGCCAGCCTATCGCAGCATCTTGGTCGGCAAATATCAATTATCGACGTCGGTGGCCGGCGAGACTATTGGAACAATGTGGGCTTAGCCAATATCGACCGCATCACGCTCATTAACATCGAAGTAAGCGATCTTGGGCGCGCGACCGCCTTCGAGGACCGGTTCACCGACCTGATCGGCGATGCCCGCTGCCTGCCTAACTTTGCGGACAAGAGCTTCGATCTTTATCATTCGAACTCGGTTATAGAGCATGTCGGTGGCTGGAGTGACATGCAGGCCATGGCAAGTGAGGCGCTTCGGATCGGCCAGTCTGGCTGGGTGCAGACTCCAGCCTGGGGCTTTCCGATCGAGCCACACTTCAGGCTACCGGCAATTCACTGGTTTGCAACGCCACTACGGGCCTCGATGCTTCGATTCGCCCGCCACTATCGCAGCCAGGATCATGCTCAGCGTCGCGTGCATGCCCCCTTGGCGTCGTGCTCGTCACCTACTACTCCGCCGATGTGATCCTCGATTGTCTTGAGACGCTGGTGGCTGCAGCCATAACCGATGGTACTACGCTGCGGGTGGCGGTAGTCGACAACGCCTCGCCCGACAACTGCGTCGTGGCTATCCGGGCTTGGGCAGCGGGCGTGCGTCCCTATGCGCCGCCTGCCGACCTGCCCTTTGCACATCGGAGTGTGCCGAAGCCCCTGCCCGAAGGCATGCTGGAGATCATCCCCGCCGGCGTGAACGGCGGCTTTGCCGCCGGCGTCAACATCGGGTTGCGGTACCTTTTCACCGACCCCACCATCGACCGGGTCTGGATCCTGAACCCCGACAGCGTCGTGCCCCCCGGCACGCCTGCTGCCTTTGCCGCGGCCTCCAGCCCCTTTGCGCTGATGGGGGGGCGACTTGTCTACCACGACACCCCTGGCCTGATCCAGATGGACGGGGGCACCCTGAACCGCTGGACCGGGGTCACGGGCAACATCAACCAGTATGCCCCTGTCATAGAGACACCACTCCCTGGACCGGCGGCCAGCGACTTCATCACCGGCGCGAGTATGGTCGCCAGCCGCTGCTTTTACGAGGCGGCAGGGCCGATGCCAGAGGACTATTTCCTGTATTATGAAGAGGTCGACTGGGCTCTGCGCCGGGGCGACCTGCCGCTTGCCGTGATCGCTGGGGCGGTGGTCTATCACCGCGCGGGCACATCGATCGGCTCTGCGGCGGTGGGGCGCCGGGCCACGCCCTTCTCTCTCTACTTCAAGCACCGCGCCCGGATGCGCTTCGTTCGTCGGCACCTGCCGCGCAGCTTGGCCACTGCCTGGATCTATACGCTGGCCAAAATGGGCCAGTTTATGTTGCGAGGCTGGTGGGCTGATGTCGATGCGACCTTTCGTGGGGCACGCGATGCCCCGCCCCCCAGGGTAGTCCGCGACCGACTTGATCCGGCGGCTGCGATGCGCGCATTCGCCAATAAGCTATGATTCCATGTGCCAGCTGCCGGCATGACGGCGGCTCTGTCGGGCAGGGCGGAACTTGCGCAGCT
>JALOSP010000039.1 GCA_025458365.1 Hyphomonadaceae bacterium | reverse complement strand
AGAGCTGCATGAAATTCATTTACAGCCTGATTATAACTTTTCCATTGTACTCGATTATACTTAAGCCACTTCATTGCTTCATTATCATACAAGAAATAACGAGTGGCTCTTAACATAGCTGCTTTAACGGTGACGTTGATGTTGCAGTTTGAGAAATATGGCTGGATACGGTCAAGCATCGTTTAATGAAGTTTTCAGAAGCATTCATTTCAATTCTTTTAACAAACAGTCAATAAGAAAACCATTGCCAAAGGGCTATATTATTGAGTAAGCAGTCAAATTCATCGTTACGAACCATGACGCTCTACCTTCTAAATCTTTTGACTTTCGGGTACCACAGTGCAAATAGTTTTTCTTTAGCTGTTTCTATTACGGAATAGGAGTAACTAGAAAGTCACTTCAAGTTGTACACATTTTTTGTCGGATTTGTACAGCGGATGCGGGGATCTTCCCCATTACTGGCTTGGATGATCCCAGCAGTGCGTGGTCGACTTCTTGGACCCAGACTTGGCTGCCCCATGCACTGGCTGATGTAATGAACTGTAGGCCTACTGTCACATTGGGTATCAACCGGAACTTGCACTAGCCTATATCGAAGGTCGAAAGTCGCAACTTCGGGTTGATTTGCAAGCCAGCCTTACAACAGCGCATGCGCTATCGCACAGCACGTGATCACAGAGCAAGTCTAACTGTAGTGGACACACGTGCAGATATCAAAAATACCAATGTTAATAGACTACTGTTCGCATGCCTTCGCGCTCGTGTTTCAACAATCTGACGTGCTGACAAATGAGTTGCTCTCGTATTGAAGTGCCGCGTGCTGTCTCGTGATTTCGAAATAATGTCCTGGATTTTGACACGCCAACAGAGCTGGTGTTTGCCGGAGTCACGATCGTGTTCGTGTTCCTGACCGCGCGCTGTGTCACATCGCTCGTGCTGTACCGCCAATGAGACTGCCCGCCAAAGGCCGGGTGGTTAATGCCATCAAGGACTTGCGCACGGCCGCAGGCTTTACCCAGCAGGAACTGGCGGATGCGGCAGGAGCGACGCGTCAGACCATCATTGCGGTGGAGGCAGGCAAATATGCCCCGTCGCTCGAACTGGCGTTCCGGATTGCGCTGGTGCTGGGCCAGCCGTTCGAGGGCGTGTTCCGGTTCGAACCTTGAGGCGCCTACCCCCGTGGCGCGACCCGCTTCAGGATGCCGGAATAGGAAAACACCGGCTTTCCCTCCTGGGTCATGATACCGCGCACGAACAGCATGGAGCGCGTCTGGCGGACCACTTCGCCGGTGGAGAGGATGGCCACGTCAGGCTTGCCCGCCCCGATGAACTGGCTTTCGAACTGCACCGTCACATAATGGTCCAGCGTCCAGGTCTTGGCGTGGGCGAACAGGCAGAAGTCGGCGAAGGTCATCAAAGAGCCGCCATGCACATTGCCACCGCCGTTGAGGTTTTTCGCTTCTGGCGTGTAGCCGCAAGTCACCGAGCCATCGGCTTCCTCGCGCAAGAAATACGGGCCGGTGAGGGTCTCATAGGGGTCATTGCCCGCGCCCCAGGTGCGCCATCCGGCCCAGGGGCCTTCAGTCACGTCGATGGGATCGTCATAGGTGAAGGCTTCTTCGGCCATAGGGATAGTCCTGAGCATGGTTCTGTTTTGCCAGCCCGGTTAAGTGCGGCTATGGCCGGTGTCCATACCATCTCACAGGAAGCAGCGATGACCGACAGCGATGATGATCTGATCGAGGCCGTGTCCCGGTTCGCAGCCGAACGCCTGCGACCTGCGGAAGCCTCCATCGCCGAGGCCGATCAGGTGCCGGATGACATCATTGCCGACATGCGCGCGCTGGGCCTTTACGGGCTGTCAGTGCCGCAAGACTGGGGCGGCCTTGGCCTGTCGATGGCGACCGAAGCGCGGGTGATCATGGCCATGGGACATGCCAGCCCGGCCTTCCGCTCCTGTTTTGGCACCAATGTGGGAATCGGCTCCCAAGGCATCGTGATGTTCGGTAGCGACGAACAGAAAGCCCGCTATCTGCCCGCCATTGCCGACGGCTCACTGGTCACCAGCTTTGCGCTGACCGAGCCGGAAGCAGGCTCCGACGCTGCATCCTTGCGCACGCGTGCGGTGCGTGACGGCGAGCACTGGGTGCTCGACGGGCAGAAGTGTTACATTACCAATGCGGGCGTGGCCGGCCTGTTCACAGTCATGGCGCGCACCGATCCTGCCATGACCGGTGCTGGTGGGGTCAGCGCCTTTCTGGTGCCTGCCGATACGCCAGGCCTTCGGGTTGGGCCGTCCAACCCGAAAATGGGCCAGCAGGGCGCCCATATCCATGATGTGTTTTTCGAGAATTGCCGGGTGCCGGGTGATGCCATGCTTGGCGCGCCGGGGCAGGGGTTTGGCGTGGCGATGAAGGTCCTCGATCGGGGCCGCATCCACATTGCCGCACTGTGTGTGGGTGTTGCCGAGCGGCTGGTGGCTGACAGTCTGGCCTGGGCGCAGACCCGTCACCAGTTCGGCAAGCCGATCCTTGAGCAACAACTGGTCGCTGCCATGCTGGCCGACAGCCAGACCGAGCTTCTGGCTGCCCGAGCGCTCGTGCTGGACACCGCGCGTCGGCAGGATGCCGGTGAGCCGATCACGCTGGAAGCTGCAGCGGCCAAGCTGTTTGCATCCGAAATGGTCGGACGGGTTGCAGACCGCGCAGTACAAATCCATGGCGGCGCAGGCTATCTGACCGACGTCGGGATCGAGCGGCTGTATCGCGACGTGCGGATTTTCCGGATTTACGAAGGCACCAGTCAGGTGCTGCAAGGCGTGATCGCACGCCAGATGGACAGAACAGGGCCCAGAACATCATGAGCGGCACAGCTGACACCGACACGCCCAAGCGCCAACGCCACACCGCCGAAAGTGCGATCCTGTCGCTGATCAGCCAGCGTGGCCCGGTCAAGACCATCTGCCCGACCGAAGCCGCCGCTCTCGTCAACCCGGATTACTTCCGCAAGGCTCTGCCCGATGTGCGTTCGGCAGCGGTGCGCCTGGCACTGGCTGGTCAGATCGCGATCTACCGCCATAACAAGCCGGTTGATCCGATGAGCTTCAAAGGGGTGTACAGGCTGGGTGCGGTGCGGCCTGTGGTCGAGACCGAGGGCGCCGTCGAACCAAACTGAGGCTTCGACTAACGGGCCTTCAACCGACCACTGTGCCAAACAGCCTGCCGATCAAGGCGGTGGCGGCCATGGCCAGTGCACCCCACACAAGCACCCGGATCACGGCCCGCATCACAGGCGCGCCACCGGCCACGGCGGCCAACCCGCCCAGCCCGGCCAGGAACACAAGCGAGGCCGCCGAGACCGAGGTTGCCATCCATTCGAGCGGCGCCAGCATGGCTGAAGCGAGCGGCAATACCGCCCCTGCCGCAAAAGACGCCGCAGAGGCCAGCGCGGCCTGCACCGGACGGGCTGCGGTGATTTCGCCAAGCCCGAGTTCATCGCGCATGTGGGCGCCAAATGCATCACGCGCGGTCAGCGCCTCGGCCACCTGACGGGCCAGCGTCCGCTCCAGCCCGCGACCCATGTAGATCGCGGTGAGTTCATCCAGTTCAGCTTCGGGGTCGCTGGCCAGTTCGGCGCGCTCGCGTGCCATGTCGGCCTTTTCGGTGTCCGACTGGGAGCTGACAGAGACATATTCGCCCGCTGCCATCGACATGGCCCCGGCCACGAGCCCAGCAATCCCGGCAACAATCACCGGCTCGCGTGTAGCCGATGCAGCTGCCACACCGACAATCAGGCTGGCGGTGGAGACGATCCCGTCATTGGCACCCAGCACTGCAGCGCGCAGCCAGCCAATCCGCGCAACAAGGTGGTTCTCGCGATGATGGGGCAGGCCGGGCATGGGTTCCTGCTGCGCCCGATCCGGTTCGGCGTCAATGACGAACGGTCAGGGGCCGATGGTCACACCAGCATGTCCACGCCGCCGCGCACGATGGCGGCTGCCTGGCGCGCATATTGGGCCTGGGCGTCGATCACGCCACGGGTCAGGGTTTCTGTCGCCGCCCGGTTTGAACGTCCGGCTTCGCTGCTGTGAAGCTGGCCAAGGGCTGCCATCTGCACCTTGGCATTGCTGGCCGCCATGTGGGCGCCGAGGATTGCGTTCATGTCCATGACAGGCAGTATCCCACGCAGGTGTTACAGGCAGTTTGCATGAAATGAGCGGATTTGACGGAATGCGCCTCCTGACCGGCATGTCTGGAGCGCGCGCACCGGGAGGTGCGCATTCGCGTATTCAAGGGGTGTTCAGGAGCGCGGCTGTCCCAGCCGCACAATGGGGGATGGAAGTTTGCGGCGGGGACAGCCGCGCTCCAGCGTGGACGGTCCGGGCCCTATTCCAAAGCGCCG
Organism: Hyphomonadaceae bacterium; assembly: GCA_025458365.1. Taxonomy (GTDB): domain Bacteria; phylum Pseudomonadota; class Alphaproteobacteria; order Caulobacterales; family Aquidulcibacteraceae; genus JALOSP01. The sequence goes on along the minus strand of JALOSP010000039.1, from coordinate 3,966 downwards.
ATACCATGGCCCAATGCAGCCATGCCCTGCACGACCCCCGCCGCTAACGCCGCCAAGGCGGAGCCTGCCGTGTGTGACGGGGTTATGAGGCTGGAGCGCGCGCTTCCAGTGCGCACCTGCGTGCTGCAAGCACGCGCTCCATTTCCCTTTGCTAGATCAGCCCGGCCAATGGGCTGGACGGGTCTGCATAGCGCTTTTTGCCCATCCGGCCTGCCAGATAGGCAAGGTGGCCGGATTCCACGGCCAGTTTCATGGCGCGCGCCATCAGGACGGGGTCTTTGGCTTCGGCGATGGCGGTGTTCATCAACACGCCATCACAGCCCAATTCCATCGCGACCGTAGCATCCGAGGCCGTGCCGACCCCGGCATCGACCAGTACCGGCACCCGGCTCTGCTCGACGATCAGGCGGATGTTGACCGGGTTCTGGATCCCCAGCCCCGAACCGATCAGGGCGCCCAAGGGCATGATCGCACAGGCGCCAGCATCTTCCAGCTTGCGGGCATAGACCGGATCGTCGCTGCAATAGACCATCACGTCAAAGCCCTCTGCAACCAGGACCTTTGTGGCTTTGAGGGTTTCTTCCATGTCCGGATAAAGCGTTTTCTGATCGGCCAGCACTTCCAGCTTGACCAGGTTCCAGCCGCCAGCCTCGCGCGCCAGACGCAGGGTGCGCAGGGCATCATCGGCAGTAAAGCAGCCAGCCGTGTTGGGCAGAAACGTATAGCGGTCAGGCTTCACAAAGTCGGTCAGGCGCGGCTGGGTGGGGTCGGACAGATTGACCCGGCGGATCGCCACGGTGACGATTTCAGCCCCTGCGGCTTCGGCAGCAGCGGCGTTCTGGGCATAGTCGGCATATTTGCCGGTGCCGATGATCAGACGCGAGGTGAAAGTGCGCCCGGCGACTGTCCAGGTTCCAGGCTTCACGGTCACAGGTTCAATGCTCACAGGCCGCCTCCGACAAATTGCACCAGTTCGACCACGTCACCGGGTGCCAGCAACGTTGTGTCCCACGCCGACTTGGGCACAATCATCCGATTTCTCTCGATCGCCACGCCTCGCGGGTCAAGATCGAGACTGGCGACAAGGCCCGTCACCGTCAGATCGGAACTGATGTCGCGGGGCTCGCCGTTGAAGGTAAAGGTCTGTGTCATTGGGCCGATCTAGCCCTCTCCCCGCAGCAATGCCAGACGTTGCGGCATTTCGAGCCTCACATCTCCAGCCCGTAGTCGCGGGCGCTGACCACGGCGCGGTGGAAGGCGAGCCTCGCCGAATAGTCGCGCGGGTCCTTCTTGCGGACCAGAGCCCCGTCTGCCGGTTTGATCCAGTCGGCGAGCCGGGTGAGGTAGAAGCGCAGCGCTGCACCCCGCGCCAGCAGGGGCAGGGCCACGATCTCGGGCGCCAGCAGAGGTCGAACAGACTGGTAGCCACGCAACAGCGCTTGACCGAGCACCAGATTGAACTCCCGCCCCATGGGTTCGAAGCACCAGGCATTGAGCATGACGGCCAGATCATAGGCAAGGAAATCGGTGCAGGCGAAGTAGAAATCGATCAGGCCGGTGACGTCCTGGCCGACGAACAGCACATTGTCCGGGAACAGATCGGCATGGATGACACCAGTGGGCAATCCGGAGGGCCAGCGTTCGCCTGTCGTCGCCAGATCGGCCTCGATCAACGCGCCAGCACCGGCCTCCAGGGCTTCACCCGCCTCAGCCAATGGTGCCCACAACGAGGGCCAGTCTCGCGGCCCCAGTGTATTGGGCCGGACGAGACCACTGCCGGCCAGCGCCAGATGCATGCGGGCCAGTGCGGCACCAACCGCGCGGGTCTGGGACGCATCGGGTCGTTTGGCCGAGATGCCATCGAGGAACCCGACCAGCGAGACCGGCTTTCCCGCCAGTTCCTGAACCAGCCCGCCGGTGCGTGGCAGGACAGGGCGGGCAGCAGGCAGCCCGGCATCGGCCACCGCCGAGGTGACCCCGAAGAAGAAGGGCAGATCGTCCAGCGCCACGCCTGCCTCATAGACTGTCAGGATGAAGCGGCCTTCGGGGGTCTGTAGAAAGAAATTCGAATTCTGGACCCCTTCGGCAATGCCCTTGAAGGCCAGCGGGGCGCCAAGGCCCCAGCCGGACAGAAGCCGGGCGAGGTCCTCATCGGATGGTTCGGTGTAGACTGCCATGGGCTCCGGTCTGACTGTGGTTTGCAAGCAATTCAAGGGGGCCAGCGGCGTTCCGGTCGGCGCACGGGCTTGCGCCCAAGCGCGGGCCGGGCAACAGGGGCGTCCATGACACATTTGCTGTACGGTTTTCCACACCCCGATCTGGCCAGTCCAGAGCTGGATGCTTCTCAGACCAGCCCTTTGGTGCCCGGTGCGATGCGGCTGCCCGAAATCGCGGCTGACAGTGCGGCCAGCCTTCTCATGCTGGCGCCTGCAGGCAGCGTGGAGCGGTTGCATGACATGGCGCTCGCCCTGATGGCATTGGCGCCCGGCGCGCCATTCACCATCATGGCACCCATGGATCGTGGCGGATCGCGGCTGGCGCGCGAACTGGCCGCTTTCGGCTGTGTGGTCAGTGACGAGGCCCGCCGCCACCACCGGATCTGTACTGGTGAACGGCCAGCGACCCTGACCGGGATCGAAGCTGCGGTGGCTGCCGGCAACTTGCAGCCGGTCGATGCGATCTTTGCCTTCTCCCAGCCCGGCCTGTTTTCCTGGGACCGGCTCGACCCCGGCACCGAGTTGCTGATCGAGACCTTGTCTGCTGAGAAGATGCGCGGCTTGAAGGGGGCAGGAGCCGATTTTGGCTGTGGTTGGGGCGGCCTCTCGCGGGCCGTGCTGGAATCCCCGCATGTCGTGTCATTGACCGGGATCGATGTGGACGGTCGGGCCTGCGAGGCGGCCCGGATCAATGTGGACGATCCGCGCTTCACGGCGGCATGGCGTGATTTGCGCGCATCCGGTCCGGACCTGACCGGACTGGATTTTGTCGTCATGAACCCGCCATTTCATGCCACATCACTGGAAGATCGGGGATTGGGTCAGGCCTTCATCGAACAGGCCGGCCTGTCTTTGCGCAAGGGCGGGCGCTTGTGGCTCGTGGCCAATGTGCATCTGCCCTACGAGCGGGCACTGGATGCCAGCTTTGCCCGCTGGGAACTCGTCGAGGATGATGGTGCCTACAAGGTGATCGAGGCGGTAAAGTGAGTGGAAAGGTGCCCACAGCCCGGATCGACCGGTTGCTCGGCGGGCTGGGCTATGGTTCACGCCGCGAGATCGGGCAGATGGCCGCAGCGGGGTGGCTGGTCCGTGACGGTGTGGCGCTGCGTGATGCCAGCGAACGGATCGCGCTGGAGCCTGACCTGCCAGCCCGGGTGACGGTGCGTGGCGAACCGCTCGACCCGCTGCCGGGGGTTGCGATCATGCTGCACAAGCCGCTGGGCGTGACTTGTTCGCGCAAGGAGGGCGGTGGCCTGGTCTATGACCTCTTGCCGCCCCGCTGGCTGGCCCGTGATCCGGCGATTTCGACCGTCGGGCGGCTCGACAAGGACACGTCTGGCCTGCTCCTGCTCACCGACGACGGGGCACTGCTGCACCGGATCATCAGCCCGAGATCCCATGTAGCCAAGCGCTACAGGGTGACGCTGGCCAGACCGTTGAGCGGGGATGAAGGGGCCGTGTTTGCTGCGGGCACCTTGATGCTGGACGGCGAGGACAAGCCCTTGCTGCCCGCCGAACTGGATGTGGTGGACAGCCACCACGCCTGTCTGACCATTCATGAAGGCCGCTATCATCAGGTCCGCCGGATGTTTGCCGCTCTGGGCAATCATGTGGAGGCACTGCACCGTGACCGGATTGGAGGGCTTGGCCTGCCAGACGGTCTGGAACCGGGGCGCTGGCGGGTTTTGGGCCCGGCGGATATCGCTGCCGTGTTTGCCTGAGGGGCCGGGGGCCGAGGCCCAATCAGACT
>JALOSP010000038.1 GCA_025458365.1 Hyphomonadaceae bacterium | reverse complement strand
GATCCCTCAAAGCAAAACCGCCGCGCCCGGTTGGGCACGGCGGCAGGAGCGCGGGTGTCTCACCCGCATTCTCGAACATGGCATGCGGCTGGGACAGCCGCGCGCGAGAAGTCAGGCGCCGCCGGTCATGGAGGCGACTTCGGCAGCGAAGTCGTCTTCCTTTTTTTCCACGCCATCGCCCAGCTTGAACATCACGAAGCTGGAGACCTTGGCCGCACCCTTGCCGGCCTCGGCCACGAAGGCTTCCACGGTCTGGTCCGGGTTCATCACGAAGGGCTGCTTCAACAGCACCACTTCTTCATAGAACTTGCGAATCCGGCCTTCGATCATCTTTTCGATCACGCTGTCGGGTTTGCCACTTTCGCGGGCCTGTTCGGTCAGCACGGCGCGTTCACGCTCGACCACAACCGGGTCAAGGTCAGTGGTGTCCAGCGCCAGCGGGCTGGTGGCCGCGATGTGCATGGCAACCTTGCGGCCGATCTCGGTGAGGTCACTGGCATCGCCCGTGCCTTCCACACCGACCAGCACCCCGATCCGGCCCAGGCCATCGGCGATCTGGGTGTGGATGTAGGACGCCACAACGCCGGACGACACAGACACCTTGGCCATCCGGCGCAGGGTCATGTTTTCGCCGATCGTCGCGATCAGATTGGTGACGAAGTCGCCCACCGTGCCTTCACCGTTCGGAGCCGGTGCAGCAGCCAGCGCTTCCACGCTGTCCACGCCCAGACCCAGCTTTGTGATGCCCGCCGCAGCGGCCTGGAACTGGTCGTTGCGCGACACGAAATCGGTTTCGGCATTCAGCTCGACGAGAACGCCGGTGGTGCCTTCAACGGCGACGCCGACGAGGCCTTCAGCCGCTGCACGATCAGCCTTCTTGGCAGCCTTGGACAGGCCCTTGGCGCGCAGCCAGTCAACGGCCGCTTCCAGATCGCCAGCCGTTTCGGCGAGCGCCTTCTTGCAATCCATCATGCCAACGCCGGTCTTTTCGCGAAGTTCCTTGACGAGGCCAGCCGTAATCTCGGCCATGACGCTCTCTCCTATTGAATGGGGTGGATCAGGTGCGGGACGCAGCCCGCCAGATTGGGTGTTGCCGGGGGTCAGACAACCCCCGGCCACAAAACTTTCACAAGGTGGTCAAAGCGCCCGATTTCAGCCTTCGGCGTCCGGTGCTGCTTCAGCCGGGGCCATGGCGGCTTCCAGTTCGTCCACGGTGCCGACATCGGCCACGGGTGCCTCTTCAGCCACCCGGTCAGCCTCGACCGCATCGCTGGCTGCCAGCATCGGCTCGACAACCACTTCGGCAGCGCCCAGGTCCACACCGCCACGGCCCTGAGAGGCGGCCAGGCCATCGAGCACGGCGTCAGCAATCAGGTCGCAATAGAGCTGGATCGCACGGGTCGCATCGTCATTGCCCGGGATCGGCATATCGACTTCATCAGGATCGCAATTGCTGTCCACGATGGCAATCACAGGGATGCCCAGCTTCTTGGCTTCCTTGATCGCAATGGTTTCCTTGTTGGTGTCGATCACGAACATCAGGTCAGGGATGCCGCCCATGTCGGCGATCCCGCCCAGCGAACGGTCCAGCTTTTCCTGCTCGCGTGTCAGGTTCAGCACTTCCTTCTTGGTGAGGCCCGCAGGCACTTCGCCACCGATCATGGCCTGAACTTCGCGCATCCGCTGGATCGACTTCGACACGGTCTGCCAGTTGGTCAGCGTGCCACCGAGCCAGCGGTGGTTCACGAAATACTGGGCCGAACGCTTTGCGGCTGCCGCCACCGGCTCCGACGCCTGACGCTTGGTGCCGACGAACAGCACCCGGCCACCCTTGGCGACCACATCGCGCACCTTCACCAGAGCCTGGTGCATCAGCGGAACCGATTGCGACAGATCGATGATGTGAATGCCAGAGCGCTGACCGTAGAGATATTGCTGCATCTTCGGGTTCCAGCGGTGGGTCTGGTGACCGAAGTGTGCGCCCGCTTCGAGCAATTGGCGCATGGTGAATTCTGGCAATGCCATGATACTGTTTCCTTTTCCGGCTGGCCTCCGCGGACAGGTGCGGGTCGGGGCAGGATGCCCGTCGCCGCGCCGGATGGACCCGCTGGCCCTGTGACACGCCGGAAATCCGGCACAGCACAAGGGTTCGCGCGCCGCTTGTCCGCGTGCGTGATGCGGCGCGCTCTAAGCGCTGCGAGACATGAAATCAAGCCGTCAGCGGCAGTCAGGTCCACTCAGGGCAGCCCGGCCAACGCCAGCCAACCGGCCACGATCACCCCGCGCCGGAGACCCTGCCGGGCGGAATGGCCAGCAAGACGCTGCTATCCAGTTGTGTGGCAACATGATCGACACTGAAGAATTCGCGCAGCTTCACGATCTTGCCACCCTTCACCTCGGCGACATCAATCAGGTCTGTTTCCAGGCTGATGCCGCTGGAGCGTTCGGTAAAGCCGGCGCGCATGATGACGCAGACATCGTCGCCATCCATCATGAGCGACTTGATGGTGATGAAATCAACGCTGTAGATTTTCGCAATCTCGCCCATGGCCGCCAGCGCGCCGGCCTTGCCAACCCGCGGCCCGGCAAAGGCAAAGGCCGTGCGCGGCGCCACAAATTCGAATTCGATATCATCGGCCATGGCCGCCAGCGTCAGGCTGGGATCGCCGGAAGCATAGGCCGCATACAGGGCCTCGATGGCGGCGCGGCGCGCCTCAGGGGGGGCATCGGGGATCATGGACAGCAGCCTCCGGCAGTGACCAAGAGTACATTGATCGCGGCGTGTGTGGGTGGCAAGCAAAAAATCTTCAGCTTTCCACCGTGGAATCAGTGTCCGCATCGCCACCTTGACTGGACGCACTTGCCGACCACACAGTCAGCACTGAAGAACGAGCGGGGCACCCAGCCCCCAAAGCTGCTGTTCTGCCCGGATACGGCGGACGGCTGGTGAGCCCGGGGGAAACCGACCATGCGAACAATGACGCCCACACTGCGCTGGACCCTGTTTGGCCTGTTATGCGTGGCGGGCATATTCAATGCCATGGACCGTCCGGTGATCGCCATCCTGAAGCCCGACATGTCTGCCGATTTCGGCTGGACCGATCAGGACTTCGGCAATCTGGCGTCAGTGACCCAGATGTCGGCTGCCATCGCCTTCCTGTTCACCGGCTGGCTGGTGGACCGGCTGGGCGTGGTGAAATCCATGGTAGCCGGCGTGTCCACCTGGAGTCTGGCGGCCATTTCGCATGGCTGGGCGGTGACCACGGCCCAAGCCGTGGTGTCGCGGGTCGGGCTGGGTGCCACCGAAGCCTTCCAGACGCCACTCACCATCAAGACGGTCACAGCTCTGTTTTCGCCAGACCGCAGGTCCTTCGCATTGGGGGTGGCCACAGCAATCGCGGGCGCGGGGACAATCTCCATGCCATTCCTGATCCCGGCGCTGTCAGCCGAATTTGGATGGCGCGGGGCCATCATCATCGGCGGCGTGGGCGGGTTTGTCACGCTGGCCTTGTGGCTGTGGATGGCGCGTGGGGTTCGGTTTGAAGACGGATCGTCCAATGAATCGAGCGGCGCCCCGCAAAGCGACCGGCCATCGCGCTATGGCGCGATCCTGACCAACCGGCAAACCTGGGGCATTGTGATTGCCAAGGCAATCTCGGATTCGACCTGGTGGCTGATGGGCTTCTGGCTGCCGGATTTCTACCGGCGGACCTACGATCTGACCACGCAGGAACTGGCCGTGCCGATGGCGATCGCCTTCCTGGGCTCTGGTGCTGGCGCCTTGCTGGCCGGTTGGGCTTCAACCCGCTTGCTGGAACGGGGGTGGAGCGTCAATCGCGTGCGCAAGACCGTGATGCTGGTGTCGGCGCTGATCGTGGTGCCTCTGCCATTCGTGCTTACGCTGGACGCTTTCTGGCCGGTGGCGTTCATGATGGGTGTGGTGATGGCGGGCCATCAGGGCTTTTCGCTGTCGATCTTTTCCACCATCACCGACGTGGTGCCTGTGGCACAGGTCGGCCGGGTCACGGCGTTTGGCGCCTTCTGCGGCAACATGGCTGGTGCCGGGATCACATTCGTCACCGGCATGGTGCTGGGCGCCGGGTTGGGCTTTGTGCCGCTGTTCCTGTTTGCCTCGGTGTCTTACCTGCTTGCACTCGGCTGGTTCCAGCTGTTCCTGCCGGATATCCGGCGCCATGATGCGGTGCCGGGTTAAGGCTGTCGCACACCCTTAGCCGGTCGCACGGTGGATGAACGCTCAGCCGAGAACCACGGCAAACTTGTTGCCCAGCGGATCGCGGAAATAGGCGCCATAGAAGTCAGGGCCGTAGAGCGGGCGTGGACCGGGCGGCCCTTCGCATGTGCCACCGAGCGAAAGTGCAGTGGCGTGCGCTGCATCCACACCTTCTTTGGAGGTCACATGGAACCCGATCATGGTTCCATTGGCTGGCACGACAGGCTCGCCGTTGTTCGGTCGCGACACCCAGGCAGTCTGGCCGGTTCCGTCGGTGTAGCCGCGCGTATAGCCTGGATAGTCATGGGCCTGTGACCAGCCCATGGCGCCCAGCACCGGGCCCCAGAACGCGTACCCTTGTTCGAGGTCATTGACCCCCAGCATCACATATCCGACTGGCATGACGTCTCCCCGATCTTACAATTCCGATACAAGCTCAACTCCGCGCGCATCTTTCAAGGCCCGGCGTGCGGGCACATCCACAGGGAACTGACCCTTGGCCTTGATCTCGACTTCACGCCCGTCATCCAGCCGCAAGACGATGTGCAGATCACCGAAGTCCCTGGCCTCAACACCACGCAAGGTATCGGCGACCCGCGCAAGTCCCGCGGTGTCGGCTCCCGGTGCCATCCAGACCCGCAGGCCCTTGCACCGCGTCAACCGCTCATCCTCCAGCCGTGACAGGCGCGCGGCGGTCAGGCGCAAGTCCTCATCACTGCGACGGGCCGTGACCTGCATGACCACAGCAGTACCAACATCCAGCACACCATGGGCCCGGGCCGCTGCCAGTTCCTCCGGCAAGAGCATCACCTCATATTCACCCGTCGGATCGCTGACCGTGAGCCAGGCCATGCGCTCGCCACGCTTGTTGGGCCTTTCCTTGCGAGAACGGATCTGGGCAGCCATACGGTAAGTGGTATCACCCGCCCCGGCGCGCGCCTTCATTTCGGCGATGAACAGAATGCCGCGTCTCGACAATGTGTCACCCATATCCGACAGGGGGTGACCTGAAAGATACAAGCCCAAGGCCTCGAACTCGTTGGCAAGGCTGTCTGCGGTTGTCCAGGCGGGCACGTCCTGCAGCGGGACGCGCGGCGGCGGACTGGATTCGCCAAACAAGCTTGCCTGGCTGCTCTTGCGGTCTTCGGCGGCCAGGATGGCATGCTGTGTCAGACGCTCGGCAGCTTCCAGCACCATGGCCCGGTTCGGCTCCAGACTGTCAAATGCGCCGGCCTTGGCCAATGTCTCGATCGAGCGCTTGTTGAACGTGCCTGCTTCACACAATTCCATGACATCGTGGAGGCTGGCAAAACCGCCGGGAGGGCGTGCGGCAACGACCTTTTCCATGGCGCCGACCCCAACCGTTTTCACCGCACCCAACGCATAGATGATGGCGTCAACCTCGACGCTGAAATCAGCCTTCGACCGGTTGATATCTGGCGGAATGACCTTCAGCTTCATGCTGCGCGCTTCCTGCACGAACCCGGCCAGCTTGTCGGTATCATCGATGTCCAGAGACATCGAGGCGGCCAGAAATGCGACCGGATAATTGGCCTTCAGCCAGGCGGTCTGATACGCGACGACGGCATAGGCGGCCGCGTGGGACTTGTTGAAGCCATACCCGGCAAACACTTCAACCTTGTCGAAGATCGCACTTGCCAGAGCCGGATCGATGCCGTTCGCTGCCGCACCATCGGCGAATCTCGCCTTTTGCTTGGCCATTTCTTCCGGCTTTTTCTTGCCCATGGCCCGGCGCAACAGGTCGGCCTCGCCCAGACTGTAGCCTGACAGGATCTGGGCGATTTGCATCACCTGTTCCTGATAGACGATGACACCCTGGGTTTCTTTCAGGATCGGTTCCAGCAGCGGGTGCATGTAATCGGCGGGTTTGCGACCGTGTTTCACGTCGCAATAGACTTCGATATTGGCCATCGGGCCGGGCCGGTAGAGCGAGATCAGGGCGATGATATCGTCGAGTGTGTTCGCCTGCATCTTGCGCAGCGTATCGCGCATGCCCTGGCTTTCCAGCTGGAACACACCAGACGTCTCGCCCGTCCGCAACAGCGCGTAGGTGGCTGGATCATCAAACGGCACCGTGTCGAAATCGACATCGATCCCCTGCTCCTTGAGAAAGCCGAGTGCCCGGTCGATCACGGTCAGCGTCTTCAGGCCAAGGAAGTCGAACTTCACGAGGCCGCCGGCCTCCGCCCATTTCATGTTCCATTGTGTCGCGGGCAGTTCAGACCGGGGATCCTGATAGAGCGGCACGAGTTCGACCAGCGGCCTGTCGCCGATGACAACGCCTGCAGCATGGGTCGAGGCATTGCGGAACAGGCCTTCGATCTGCTGGGCGGCTTCCAGCAATTCGCGCGAGTCCGGATTTTGGCGCATCTCTGTCTGCAGATCCGGTTCCGATTGGATCGCATCTTTGAGAGTCACCGGATTGGCCGGGTTGTTGGGGATCAGCTTGGCGATGGCATCGACCCGGCCATAGCCCATCTCCTTCACCCGCCCGACATCCCGTACCGCGGCACGGGCCTGCAGCGAGCCGAAAGTGATGATTTGTGCCACCCGGTCTGCACCATATTTGGCCTGCACATAGCCGATCACCTGCTCGCGCTTTTCCTGACAGAAGTCGATATCGAAATCGGGCATCGAGACCCGTTCAGGGTTCAAGAACCGCTCGAACAGGAGCCCGAACCGGAGTGGATCAAGGTCGGTGATGGTCAGGCTGTAGGCCACCAGCGAACCTGCCCCAGACCCACGACCCGGTCCGACCGGCACGTCATTGTCTTTCGCCCACTTGATGAAGTCGGCCACGATCAGGAAGTAGCCGGCGAACCCCATGGTTGCGATCACTTCAAGCTCGAATTCGAGCCGGTCTTCATAGGTCTTGCGGTCAGCCACCATCGGGCGCTTGGCAAGGCGTGCCTCCAGCCCCGCGCGGGCCTGCAGTTTCAGCTGGTCGTTTTCATAGGCTTTTTGCTGGTCTGGCGAGAAGTCGGCTGTGACCGCATCGCCCTGCACCACATAGCGTGGAAGGATCGGCGCGCGCTTTGCTGGCCGGACCGCACAACGCCGGGCGATCTCGACAGTCGAGGCCAAAGCCTCAGGCAGGTCGGCGAACAGGTCGCACATCTCGGTCGCCGTTTTCAGATAGTGCTCTGGCGAGAGCCGCTCCCGACCGGAGTCGCCGACGCGCTGGCCGGCCTTGATGCAGGTCAGGATGTCCTGAAACGGTGCCCGCTCACGCAAGTCGTAGCGGACATCATTGGTGGCCACGAGCGGCAGGTCGCGATCATGGGCAAGCGTAACCAGACGTGCTTCGGTAACAAGTTCGGTCGGATGGTTGTGGCGTTGCAATTCGACATAGAGGCGCCCGGCAAACGCCTCCTCCAAGCTGGCGAGGCATGCGCCAGCCTTGCTCATGTCTCCTGCCAGCAAAGGGGCTGACAACGGCCCCTCTCGTCCGCCGGTCAGCGCGATCAATCCAGCCGCATGACTGAAAACCTGCTCCAAGGGCACACAGCCCGGGCCCTCACTGCCGTCTTCTGGCTTCAAGAACACCTCGGACGACAGCCGCATCAGATTGAGCCAGCCGGTTTCATTCTGCGCGATCAACCCGAGCACTGCATCAGGCCCCGCCCGCTCCCCTTGCGCAAGCGGCCACGCACGCACCGGAAGCGCAAGCCCCATCACAGGCTGGACCCCGGCATCCGAACATGCTTCAGCGAACTCAAGTGCACCAAACAGATTGGGGTCGCTCATCCCCAGCGCAGGCATGCCACGCGATTTCGCCAGCTTGACCAGAGCCTTCACCTGAGTGGCACCATCCAGCAAGGAATAGGCGGTGCGGACCCGCAAGTGAATGAAATCCGTCTCTGCCATCTGTGCCGACCCTTCTGGTTGGCGCTACAATGCAGTCAGCCCGAAAAGCCGCAAAGGGCCGCACGCAGGCTTGTTCACAGATTCAGCCGGTGAGCGCAGCGCCCCAGCCATAGACCATGGCACTGAACGCCAGAATGGAAATGAAAGCGAGCGTATCTTGAACCATGGACATCAACAGACCCTCCAGCGGCGCACCCGAGCAGTGCCACGTTGTTCTTTGTCTGTTCTATGTTCTATTTCTGTTCCCGTCAACAGCGAATCAGCAGAATCTCAGCGAACATC
>JALOSP010000037.1 GCA_025458365.1 Hyphomonadaceae bacterium | reverse complement strand
CAGAAACAACACGATCAGAATCGTCGCCGAGATTGGCAGGATATAGCGCTCGATCCCGATGCCTTCGATGCCTGGCGCCAGTTTGAGGCCCTCGATTGCGCCCAGGACCGAAATCGCCGGTGTGATGATGCCATCGCCGTAGAAGAAGGCCGCACCGCATACGCCAAACAGGAAGATCACCGGACTGTGCTTGCCCAGCGCCTTCTGGGCCAGGGCCATCAAGGCCAGCGTGCCACCTTCGCCCTTGTTGTCGGCCCGCATCAGAAACACGACATATTTCAGGGTCACGATCAGAAACAGCGCCCACAACACCAGCGAGACCACGCCGATCACCGCAGCTTCCAGATCGTTGGAGCCACGCGCGTGGGCCAGCGCTTCACGCATCGCATAGAAAGGGCTTGTTCCGATGTCACCGAAAACGACCCCGACAGAGCCAAGCGCAAGTGCAAGATAACCGGCGTTGCCATGACCATGGTGGCCGGGCGCGCCGCTGTGCGGTTCTGTGGCATTGGTCATGCGCGCTGTCCGGATTGGCCCACCACCCGTTGATCGGGCGTGTGGCCTTACTCCCAAACCTGTGCTCCTGCAACGTGGGACACGCTGTGCTGGTGACACGCGTTTCTCCTTCCCCTTTTGCGGGCAATCCGGCACAGTCTGGATCAGGTTTCACAGGGAGTGACAGGAATGGTGCGACGGCTTTGTCTGATTACCGGGGCATCGGCCGGGATTGGTGCGGCGCTGGCCCGGGTTTATGCAGAGCGGGGCTATGATCTTGCCCTGACAGCCCGACGGATGGCGCCAATGCAGGCGCTGGCTGACGAATTGAAGGCGCGTTACGGCACCACGTGTCTGCTGATCGGCGAAGACCTGGCCAGCAACGGTGCTGCAGACCGGATTCTTGCGGCGGTGGACGCAGAAGGCAGGGTTGTGGACGCGCTGGTCAACAATGCCGGTTACGGCCTTCCTGGCGCCTGGCACGCGACCACATGGGCCGACCAGCACGCCTTCATGACTGTCATGGCCACTGTGCCCTGCGAACTGGCTCACAAGGTGCTGCCGGGCATGCGGGAGCGCCGGTTCGGGCGGATCATGAATGTGGCATCTCTGGCAGGCCTGATCCCCGGATCTGCAGGACACACCCTTTATGGGGCGGTGAAGTCGTTGCTGATCAAGTTTTCCCAGTCGCTCAATCTGGAAAACGCTGGCAGTGGCGTCCACGTCAGCGCACTCTGCCCGGGTTTTACCTATTCCGAGTTTCACGATGTGAACGGCACCCGCGAGGCGGTATCAAAAATGCCTGCCTGGATGTGGCAGGACGCTGCCAGCGTGGCGCAGGCCGGTTTTGACGGGCTGGAGCGCAATCAGGCTGTTGTCTTGCCCAGCATGGCATCACACGCCATCGCCACCGTTGCACGCTTGCTGCCGCAGCGTCTGGCGCTGAAAATCGTGGCCCGGCAGTCCGCCAGCTACCGTCGGATGGAATAGCTGCCAGACCGCGCCCGCCTCGACCGTTGGAAGTGTTGCATTTCTGCACCACCACAGGGGCGGATCGCAGGCCTGAGGCTTCATGACACCATTTTCATGGGGAATTTGCCGCAGTCTGACCCATGTTGTCTTGTGTCATTAATGGCACGGTAAGTGCCTGCGAAGACACTGCGTGCTGGGCGGCGTTGATCCTTTCAAGCCGCGCCCCGACCAGCTGAGCCCGGAAAGGAGGGTGACATGCATGATACCCGGTCCCAATCCGGCAAGCCGCAGATGGAGCGCCTCGATCTGGCTCTGATGGTGGTCCTTGCAGGCTGCATGGTGCTTGCCGCCATTGTCGTGGGTGGCCTTCAGACTCGCGCCACCCAGAGTGCGGCAGGCACACCGTCATTTGTCGCGCGTTGAATGGTGCCTTCGAGCAGATTTCGTTCAGATGGAGTCATCTGAACATATGAAATCTGCTCAAAATCCGCAGGCTGGTGCGCAACTTCGTTTCCATGGAAAGGAAACGCGCACTGAGGCGGGATTCGCGGTCAATTCATGGAAACACTGGCCATCAGCTGCCGGGCAAACCGGTCAATCGCCGTATTGGCATCGCCCCACGTGGACTGGTAGGCAGACTGCACGATGTCATGCTCATACCAGCTATAGCTGACCGGTTCGGCCACGCGCCCGTCAGGGGAACGGACAGTGGCGCGCAGTGATGCCCCGCCGAGGCCAAAACTCTGAAACGAAAGCCCCGGACGATCACCCAATTCCTTGAACGTCGGACGGTTGGGGCGCACATCGAGCAATTCGACATCGACCTGGTAACCACGCGCCAGAAGCGGACCGACGCGACGGCTGATCTCAGCTTCAAGCGTCACCTTTTCGCGCACACCGTAGGTGTCTTCAAACCGCTCAAGCAGGTCCGCCGAATAGGTGACCGACAGCGCCGGAGCCAGTTGGGCTGTTGTGGCTTCACCACCTTGAGCGGAGGCAGCACCTGGCATGACGGCCAGAGCCGCACCCCCGACACACCCGGCGATTGCCGCTGTGACGATCATAGCTCGCATCATATCGCGTTCTCCTGAAACCAGCCCAGCCCTCAAAGACCATGCCACATCCAGACCGCAACTCAAAGCCCCAGCCTTGTGTGCGGCGAAAAAGACCAGCCTATTGTGCCGCCATCCTTGCGGCTACCACGTCTGCATCCTGCAAAGCTGCCCGCGCACTGTCGGCATCCTTGCTGAACGCGATCAGAACTTCGCCCCAGGTAATTCCGAACTTCTTGATCTTGGCCCGGTTGATCAGCACACCGTCGGGCTGGAGCCACATCCGGTCGTCAAAGGTGACGCGCAAAGGGCGCCCGTCCATGATGAGGTTGATGTCATAGACCCAAGCCAGCTGGTTGCCGTCGATGCGCCCATTGGCGACCCCGATCACATCACCTGCCGTGCCAGCCCAAGTATCGGCCCCGGTCTTGCGCAAGGTCCAGACCCGGGTCTCGCGCGCGCCGTCACTGTAGACAAACCGCTCATCCAACACGAGGACCTGCCCGTCCCATGTTCCGGTGATATCGACCCGGAACTGGCGCAGCAGTGTGCCGGAGCGGTTCTGGACCACACCCCATGCCGTGGTCTGACCGGCGAAATATTCCTCAAGGACCAGCCTTGGCGTCGAAGCTGCTTGGGGAGGTGCTGCAACAGTGGCGCAGGCAGCCAGAAGGCCGGTAGTAGCGGCAAGGACGAGCGCGGTCAAAGAGCGTCGGACAGTCATGGGCGGGATCCTGATCGCTTGCGGAAAAACCGCCAGCTTCACACCATCCTACGCGTTCATGGTGCGTCTGGTTCACACACCGCCTGCCCGCCTGTCAGTCAGCATTGGCAAGGGACAGGGCAGGGCCCGGGGCTTCGGCCCTGATTGCCTGAAGGGCCGCGCTCTGTCGGGCCGCCTCTTGCTCGAGTTGGGCACGCCGGGCGCGGTGATCCTGCACCAGGTTGATGATCACATCGGCGTCGGAAGCCAGCCGGGCGGCAAACAGCTGCAACCTGCGGATCGCGCGCCCAACCGCACCGCTCATTCTGTCTGCTTCGCCATCATCTTCGAAGGCCGCTTGCAGCGGGGCTATGTCCAGCCCGCGCCGGTCACGCAGGATACAGATCGGCGCGAGTGTATAGTTGAAATCACCTGCCTCCAGACGCACACGGAAAGGCATGTTTGACGGCCCGAGAAGATTGACACCATCATGTCCAGCCATCGTGGCGACGGCTTCGAGGCTCTCCAGCAGGTCCTCGATGCGGCCGGTCATCAACCCGCGCATCAGATAGGTCTGCTCGCGACGCCCGATGTCGAGCGAGGTTGCCACTTCGACCAGCCGTTCAAGTGCCAGGTCGACGCAGGCGGCTGTCCGCTCCAGCACCAGGACCGCGCGCTCCAATTCGACTTCGCGCCGCAAATCTGCACCCGGGCTGCGCCAGCGTGATCCGGCGACAACGGCGGCAATCCGGCGCGGGTCCAGCGCCTCGCCGTCGGGGCCGTTGGCCCTCATCACAGGGTCGGCGAGCTGACCCGGCCGGTCCTTGGGCTGAGCGGTCTTTCTGGCAAACACTGTCGCTATCCCCCATCGTAGCTGCCACAATCCTGGCATGGCAGCGTCAAGACGGGGTTAAGCCGATTGATAAAACCCGGCAGAGCTGGTTGGCCTGCCGGGTTTGGGAATGTTCGGTCTCAGGCTGATGGCCTCGCTCAAGGCGCATCCACCAGCACGACTTCGGCCTCGTCATCGCCAGTGATGGTCAGACTGGTCTCGGCAGTGATCGCCGCCGCGTCGCGCGGTCCCAAAGTGATGCCATTGACGGTCACTTTCCCACGCGCCACACCCAAATACTGGTGGCGGGCAGGATCGGTGTCGTAGGTCACGGTCTCGCCAGCCGCCAGCGTGGCGCCCAGCACCCGCGACGGGGTCTGGATTCGCGGCACATCTCCGTCATCGTCAAAGCCCGAAGCCAGAACAGCAAACCGGCCACTGCGATCGCCTTTCGGGAACTGGGCGGCATCCCAGGACGGCGCCATGCCGCGCTTTTCGGGCAGGATCCAGATCTGGTAGAGCCGGGTCAACTCACTTTCCAGATTGTATTCGGCATGCACGATGCCGGTGCCTGCGCTCATCACCTGCACGTCACCAGCCGCGGTGCGGCCCATGTTGCCCAGGCTGTCCTTGTGGGTGATCGCCCCGTCACGGACATAAGTGATGATTTCCATGTCGGCATGCGGGTGCGGGTCAAACCCGGATTGCGGCGCGATTTCATCATCGTTCCACACCCGGATCGAACCCCAGCCCATCCGTCGGGGATCATGATAGCCACCAAAGCTGAAATGATGGCGGGCGTTGAGCCAGTCATTGCGAAACCGGCCCAGACTGTCGAATTTCCGTACGTCGATCATAGGAGTGATCCATTCCTCGGCTCAGGTTACTTGAATCGGGCGGCCGTGGTGGCCATGCGGACGCCATAAAGCCGGGCAAATTCACGGTCGCCTGCTGGCGGGGTCACCTCGGCAGGCGCGTTGTCAGACTGTGTGGCAACGCCGATGTAATAGCCCATGCGGTTGACGTTGTTTTCCCCGGCATCGGAGTTGGAGTGGGCGCCACCGGGCTGACCGGCGCCGACCCAGATCATCAAATGCTGCTGCGACAGGGTGAAGATAGTGTTCAGCGCATGGGCCTTGTCACCGGCAAACGACAACGAATTGGTGAAGCCGCCAGCCAGCTTGTCCTTCCAGCCCTGGACGAACCAGACCTTGGAGGAGGCTTCGAAAAACGCCTTCAGCGGAGCAGAAATGTCGCCCATGTAGGTCGGTGCGCCGAAGATGATGGCATCGGCCTCGCTGGCCGCATCCAGCATCTCGGAGAAGTCCTGGCCCGCGCTCTCGATCTTCAACACGATCGGCTCACCGCCGCCATCGCGCACGCCTTGGGCTACGGATTCAGCGACTACGGCGGTGTGGCCATAGCCGGAATGATAGACGACGGCGACTTTCGGTGCAGACATGGTGTGGCTCCTGAATGATGGGGCTGCTCTCCAGCAGCGTTGGAAGCCATATGGACGCAGGCGGTTCGTTGCACTAGAGATGTCAATCGCAAATCTTTGTTGCGCCATACGAGACATTCCATGGACTTGGTCGCACTGACCACCTTTGCCGATGTGGCGGAAACCGGCAGCTTCACAGCCGCTGCCCGCCGTCGTGGCCTGTCGAAGGCTGCCGCCTCGCGCCAGGTCGCGGCGCTGGAGAAGGAGCTGGGCGTGCTGCTGCTGGCCCGCACCACCCGGCGCCTGACGCTGACCGATGCCGGGCGCCGGGTGCTGGCACGTGCGCGGCGCTTCCAGGATGAGATGGACGCCCTGACCGAAGAAGCCGGAGAAGGGCTGACCGCAGCACGGGGGCGGGTGCGGATGTCGGCGCCGCTGGCCTGGGCCCAGCGCGTGCTGGCCCCTGCCCTGCCGGACTTCCTGGCCGCATGGCCGGGTATCGAACTGGAACTGTCGCTCTCTGATCGGGCCACCGATCTGATCGCCGACGGGTTTGATCTGGGCGTGCGGATCGGCACCATGCCTGATTCCAGCCTGCGGGTGCGCACCATCGCCCCGGTGTACCTGATGCTGGTGGCCGCCCCGTCCTACTGGCTGGCCCGAGGCAGGCCCGTGCGGCCCGAAGACCTCAGCCTGCATGCTTGCATCCGCTATGCCAACACCGAGGCCAATTCGATCTGGAGCTTTACTGATGCCGATGGCAGCCTCGTGCGCGTGCCGGTGCGCGGGCCAATGTGCGTGGACAATGGCGAGGTTGATCTGCCCGTGCTGCGCGCCGGGCTGGGCTGTGCGGTGCTGCCGGACTTTCTGGTGACCGCTGATCTGGCGGCAGGCATGCTGGAAAGCGCGCTCTGTGACTGGAATGCGGGGGAACGCATTCTGCACCTGCTGTTCCCTCCCGGCGCCGGGCGCCCCCGCCGGGTGCAGGTGCTGGCCGACTGGCTGGTGGAGCGGTTTGGGTAGCCGCTTGACACATACCGACCAGTTGGTATGACTTGACCCGGTTTTTGGTTGAAGGAGCGCATTCATGGCATGGCTCGGCTCGAAAGTGCGCACCTGCTGGTGGTTTGCGCAGGACGGTGAAAAGGCTGCCGACTTCTATGTCTCGCTGCTGCCGGACAGTTTCATCGAGGGTGGCCATGGGCCTGAGGGCGGCCCGCCACTCGTGATCGAATTCACGCTGGCTGGCACACCCATGATGATTCTCAATGCGCAGGGCGCACCTGCGCCGACCCACCAGGCCTCATTCAGCGTGCTGTGCGATGATCAGGCCGAGGTGGACCGGCTGTGGACCGCATTGCTGGCCGATGGTGGCAAGGAAGTCTATTGCGGTTGGGTCACCGACCGGTTCGGCGTATCGTGGCAGATCGTGCCGCGCTGCCTGCCTGAAATGCTGGCTTCGCCAGACAGGACCGCATCAGATCGCGCCCTGAAAGCCATGCAAGGGATGGTGAAGCTGGACATTGCCGCGCTTCAATCGGCATTTGCGGGAGATGCCTCATGAGCCGTATGGTTTGTGTCAATTTGCCAGTCAGCGACCTTGCGGCCAGCCGGGCTTTCTTTTCCGGGCTGGGCTTCAGCTTCAACGAGGCGTTCAGTGATGCGACGTCTGCCTGCCTCGTGGTGTCAGAGTCAGCCAGTATCATGCTGCTGACGCCGGGCAAATGGGCGCAGTTTGTGACGTTACCCCAGCCAGATGCTCGTACGACGACCGGTGTGCTGACGGCGATTTCGCTGGAAAGCCGTGCCGAAGTCGGACAGATGGCAGAATTGGCCCTGTCAATGGGAGGCAGTCGCTACCGGCCCGCCGAGGATCACGAATTCATGGTGACGCACGCCATCTGCGACCCGGATGGCAATGTGTTTGAGCTATTCTGGATAGACCAGGCAGCAATCCAGTCGTCGGCGTAATGGTCACTAAGCGTCATGGGCTGGTGCCGCAGGGGAGGATTGAACTCCCGACCTCGTCATTACCAACACTTAAAGAGAATAAATATTGGCTTGCATTGGCTTGTCACCACTCGCTTGACAACTTGTTTTCACTGTCGTGTTATTGCCCCGCATCGCAGGTGCTTGTCAGTGGTTTTCAGCCGCCTGGTAGCGGAGACCGGCCAAATCGGCCGGAAATCCGGACCAAACACGGCCTACTGACGCCGTTCTAGGGTGCCAGTACTGGGGTCTGGCAGCAGACCTGAAAATCTTAGGTGTCTGAAAAAATGCCTGAAACTCTGAAAGGCCGGATCACGAAGCGCCTCGTGGAAGCGGCCCGGCCGCCAGCAGCCGGTGAAGTGCGGATCTGGGACAGCGAATTGCGCGGCTTCATGGTGCGCGTGACCGCGAGTGGACACCGCTCCTATGCTGTCAAGTATCGGTTCAATGGCCAGCAGCGCTGGCTTAAGATCGGCGATCATGGCTGTCCGTGGACGCCGGACATGGCGCGCGCTCGCGCGCTCGAGATCATCAGCGAAGCCCGCCTCGGCCGCGACGCTGCCGCGTGCGGGCCAAGCGCACCAAACCTGACGCCTGCGATGGATTGGGAGGATGACGATCTCGATGAGCCCATCGCCACCGGTCTGGGCCTTGATGCGCCCACCAATGCGCGCCGAATGCGCGATGCGACAGTCAGCGAGCTCTATGAGCTCTACCTGCGCGAAGGGCCGAAGGACAAGCCGCTGAAGCGCGAAAGCTCGTGGCTCGTCGACCGCACCAGCTACAACTCGCACGTGAAGCCTTTGATCGGCTCGGCGAAAGCGCGCGCCCTGCGCCCTGCCGACCTTGCGGCCTTTCAGGCGGCGGTTGCGTCGGGCAAGTCTGCGTCTGATCGGCGAACGGGCCCGCGTGGCCGCTCGATGGTGCGTGGCGGCACCGGAGCGGCCGTGCGCGCCATGCGCACGC